>JAFAHP010000380.1 GCA_019237175.1 Alphaproteobacteria bacterium | reverse complement strand
GGACGGCTGGACCATCGCGGCAAAGGACGGGTGGCGCTGAGCCCTACCAGCCGCTCGCCGAGTTTGGCCAGGAACGGGGAGCGATTGCGCAGGTTGAGCAAGGGACCAAGCCGTGCGGCATACGGCGCGTAGCGCGGCAAATAGGCGAAGAGACGGTCGCGTGCGGTAAGCCCATGGCGCTTGCGGTAATGATGCAGGAACTCGATCTTCATGCGCGCCATGTCCACACCCGTCGGACATTCGCGCTTGCAGCCTTTGCACGATATGCACAGATCCATCGTCTCGCGCATCGCTTCCGACACGAGTGCGTCGCGCCCGAGCTGCCCGGACAATGCCAGCCGTAACGTATTGGCGCGCCCGCGGGTCAAGTGTTGCTCATCGGCGGTGGCGCGGAACGACGGGCACATCACGCCAGCGTCGCGGGCGCGGCAGGCACCGTTGTTGTTGCACATCTCCGCCGCAGCGGCGAACCCGCCCCATTCCGACCAGTCAAGCGCCGTGGCGATCGGCAATGGCTGGTAACCCGGCTTGAAGCGGAACAGGCTGCGATCGTCCATTCTGGGCGGCCGTACGATCTTGCCGGGGTTGAAGAGACCCTGCGGGTCAAAAGCGTCTTTAACCTCTTCGAAAGCGCGCACCAGGCGCCCGCCAAACATCGCCTCGTGAAATTCCGAGCGCACCAGCCCGTCGCCATGCTCGCCCGAATGCGAGCCCTTGTAATCGCGGACCATCGCAAAAGCTTCTTCGGCGATCGCTCGCATCTTTTTGACTTCCAGCTCTTGTTTCAGATTGAGCACCGGGCGCACATGGAGGCAGCCGACCGAGGCGTGCGCGTACCAGGTGCCGTATGTGCCGTGCTTTTCGAAGATGTGCGTGAGCTGATCGGTGTATTGGGCCAAGTCTTCGAGGCGGACTGCGCAATCTTCGAGAAACGAGATCGGTTTGCCGTCGCCTTTCATCGACATCATGATGTTGAGGCCCTGGGCGCGGACCTCCAAGACTGCTGTCTGAAACGCCGGGTCGATCGCGTCGACGACACCGCCCGGATAGCCGAGATCGCCCATCAGCTCGTGCAGAGCTCTCAGCCGGCGCAGGTTCTCGTCGGCATCGTCACCCGCGAATTCGGTCAGCAGCAAAGCGGTGGGCTCGCCTTGCACAAAACGGTCGACAACGGCGCGAAACATCGGATTGTCGCGCGACAAATCGATCATCGTGCGATCGACCAGCTCGACCGCGCTCGGGCCCAGCTCGACGATTTTCCGCGTCGCGTCCATTGCGCCGTAAAAGCTCGGGAAATGACAGATGCCGAGGACCCGATGCGCCGGGATCGGCTGCAAATCGAGCTCGATTTCGTTGAAGAAGGCGAGTGTACCCTCGGATCCGACCAAGAGCCGCGCCATGTTATGGCCATTCTCGTCGATCGAATCGATGTTGTATCCGCCGACCCGTCGCAGCACCTGCGGGAAGCGCCGCGCGATCTCGTCGGCCTCCCGGCGATGTAGTGCGCGCATCCGCTGCACGAGGTCGCGATAACGCTCGGACATTGCGCCGGCACCGCCATTCGTCGGCAAGTTGCCAGGCACCTCGCCGAACCAGGCGCTGGTCCCGTCGGCTAAGAGCCCATCGATGCCGCGGACATTGTGCACCATGTTGCCATAGCGGATCGAACGCGCCCCGCAGCTGTTGTTGGCGGTCATGCCGCCGATCGTGGCGCGGCTCGCGGTCGACGGGTCGACCGGGAAGAACAGCTTGTGGCGGCGCAGCTCGCGGTTCAGCCGGTCGAGAACCACTCCCGGCTCAACACGCGCGCGCCGGCCTTGGACATCGACCGCGACCACCCGGTCCAGGTGCTTCGAACAATCGATGACGAGTGCTTGGGCCACAGTCTGGCCACATTGCGGGGTGCCGGCACCGCGCGGCAACACCGCGACATCTTCCTCACGGGCGATCGCGATGGCGGCCGCCACGTCTTCGCGGTTGTGCGGCACGACAACGCCCAACGGCTCGATCTGGTAGATCGACGCGTCGGTCGCATATCGCCCGCGGCT
>JAFAHP010000030.1 GCA_019237175.1 Alphaproteobacteria bacterium | reverse complement strand
CGCCGCGGTAAATCCGAACCCAGCGGCGACCAGGTTCCCCGGAAAGGATTGGACGCGCGTATTCAGCTCCCGCGCAACCCCGTTGTAGTAACGCCGCGCCAGCTGAACCTGGTCTTCGATCTGTTCGAGCTCGGTCTGCAACTGCCGGAAATTGGCGTCCGCCTTCAACTCCGGATAGGCTTCGGCGACCGCGAAGAGTCGTCCGAGCGCGCCCTGCATCGCCTGCTCCGCCGCGACCTGGCCGGTCACGGTACTGGCGGCGAGACTCTGCGCCCGCTTATCGGCCAGGTCCTCGAAGATGCCGTGCTCGTGCGCGGCGTAACCTTTCACCGTCTCGATCAGGTTGGGGACGAGATCGGCGCGCCGGCGAAGCTGGACGTCGATGCCGCTCCACCCCTCCTGCAGCATATTCCGCGCCCGCACCAGGTGGTTATAGCTGAACACGACATAAAGTGCCGCCGCGACTATGAGCGCGCCGATCACGAAACCGGCGTTCACCAGAGGCATGGGATATCCTTAATCGGCGCTCGGCATTCGGTCGAACGAATTGGCCCGACGTGGGCTACGCCGAGCGCGATCATTCTGGCCCACCGCGGTTAGGGAATGGTGAACCTCAGCGAACCGGATGAAGCCCCGGTTTTGCGCCTACTCGCGGCGTTTCGAAGTTAGCATCAGCATCTTGTGGGGGATCGAACGGGCTAGCGATCGTGGAGTCGACGGGCGAGGTGGGCATGTGGCATCGGCCCAAAACAAGAGGCCCTTGCCTGGCAGACTAGGGAAACCGGGGAATGTCTGTTAACATCGCTGCCGGCGGCGGGAGAGGGCGCAGCTCGGCCACGTGCCTTGGCGCCGTCGTTCCGACCCCAGCCCGATCCTCGACCAAAGTAGTCATCTGCCAATGGCCGATATCGTTATCATCAACCCGCGCTTCGATGTCTCGTATTGGGGGCTCGAGCACGCGATGCCGTTTCTCGGCAGCAAGGCCATATTGCCGGTTGCCAGCCTGCCGCTGCTGGCGGCGCTGACGCCGCCGCCTCACGCTGTCACGCTGATCGACGAGAATGTCGAGGCGATCGATTTCGAGCGTTGCGCGCGCGCCGACATCGTCGGGATTACCGGGATGAACGTTCAGCGAGCGCGAATGCACGAAATCCTGGCCGAATTAAAGCGGCGCGCTTGCTTTACGGTGGTCGGCGGCCCGTGGGTCACGGTCAAGGAGGACGATATCGCCGGGCTTGCCGACGTTATTTTTATTGGCGAGGCGGAGGAGACATGGCCGCGGTTTCTCACCGAGTGGGGCCAAGGCCGCCACGCGCGCCGCTACGAACAAGCCGAGCGCACAAACATGGCGAGTGTGCCGCCGCCGCGGCTCGACCTGCTGCGAATGAAGGATTATGGGCTCGGCAGCGTGCAATTTTCGCGCGGTTGTCCGTTCGAGTGCGAATTCTGCGACATCATCGTTACGTTTGGCCGCCGACCGAGGATCAAAACCTCGGCTCAGGTGCTCGCCGAACTCGACGGTCTCAGGGCAACCGGTAAACGGACCGTGTTCATTGTCGACGACAATCTGATCGGCAACAAGCGAGCGATCAAGCCGATCCTTCGCGAGGTGATCGCCTGGCAGGAGGCCCACGGGCATCCGTTGATGTTCGCCACCGAGGCTTCGATCGATCTCGCCGACGATCCCGAACTGATGCGGCTGATGGTCGATGCCGGGGTCAGCGAATTGTTCGTCGGCATCGAAACTCCCAACGAAGCCTCCCTACGCGAGACGAAAAAACTCCAGAACCTGCGTGCCCGCGGCGGTTCGATGCTCGACAAGGTGCACCGCATTCAGGAAGCCGGCATGGAGGTGTGGTGCGGCATGATCGTCGGCTTCGACAACGACGGGGAGGACATCTTCGCTGCGCAGCGCCGGTTTATCAGCGAATCCCGGATCGTAAACGCGATGATCAATATGCTGGTGGCGATCCCCAGGACCCCGCTGTACCACCGGCTCGAGCGGGAAGGCCGGCTCGACAATTCCGACGATCCGGCGGGTTTCGGACCGTTCGGCACCAACGTCATCCCGCTGCGCATGGGCCGTCAAGTGCTGCGCGATGGTTATGTCGAGTTGATGCGGGAGCTGTATTCGCCAACGGCGTTTTTCCACCGGGTCGATGCCCTCTATCTCGAGGCGCGGCTGCGCTGGGGCCGGGCTAGACAGCACTATCTGCGCCGTCATCCGCTGCGTCGCGCCAAGCTCAATGCACGGCTCCTCGCCGAGGCTGTGGCAATTTTCTTGATGCTGATGCGCGGGGTTCCGGATCCCGCATTACGCCGCGAATATCGTCGCCGCCTATTGCGCGCTGTCTGGCGCCGACCTGCACCGGCAATCCTGCAGCTTTACGCGATCAAATGCGCATTGCATTTCCACTTTCATACGATGGTATTGGCAATGCAATCGACGCCGCGACCGGTTGCCCTCGGCGCCGCCGCTTGAGCCGGGCTGCCAATCCGCAGAACATCGGTCGAATGGAGGGATGTCGACCAGATGATCTCGAGCGATGCCTGGGACGTCGTCATTCTCGGATCCGGCATCGCGGGTCTCGCTGCGGCGCTGGCTGCCCACGAACTGGGCCTGCGGCCGGTCGTCCTCGAAAAAGCCAGCACCTTGGGCGGCGGCACGATCAATTCGTACGGGTTGATCTGGGTCGGCCAGAATCATCTGGCGCAGGGCGCCGGGTACGACGACACGCGGGACGAGGTCGTCGCCTACATGCGGTTTCTCGGCGGCGGCGCTCTCGACGACGACCGAATGTCGACATTCGTCGATCGTTCGCCGGAAGCGCTGAGATTCTTCGAAAGATGCGGCGTCCGTTTTCGCGTCATCCATGGCCTGACCGATCATTATTATGGCAGGTCTCCGGCCTCTCACGCGGCCGGGCGGTCTGTCGAGGTCGACTTGATCTCGGGCTTCGAGCTTGGCGACTGGCGCGAACGCGTCTTGGCACCCGATGACGTGCCCTGTTGCGTGACGGCGGAAGAGCAAATTGCCTGGGGCGGCATCAACAGCTTTTCGCACTGGGACCAGGACCTCGTCCGCGAGCGCAAGCGGCAGGACATGCGCGGCAAGGGGCTGGGGTTGATCTGCCATTTCCTCAAGGCGCTGCGCGCCCGCGGTGTGACGGTGCTGACCGATCAGCACGTCGAACGCCTCGCGGTCGAAAACCGGCGGGTGACCGGCGTCGTGATGCGCTCGGGCGAAACCATCGGCGCTCGCAAGGGCGTGATTCTCGCCACCGGCGGCTATGGCGCAAACCCGCGAATGAGCTGGCAGTTCGAGCAGCTTCCTGGTTTTGCTCAAGAGGCGTCGGGCTTGATGCCGGCATCGCTGACCGGCGATGGCCTCGTCCTCGGCGCGGAAATCGGCGGCATCTTGCACAAGATCGAGAACAGCCTGCGGATGATGTTGTCCTACACCATTCCGCCCGAGATGCCGGGAGGGAAGGCGACATGCGTCTACGCCGGGATTGTCGAACTGTGCAGCCCGCATACGATACTGGTGAACAAATATGGCCAGCGCTTTGCCGACGAAACATTCTTCCAAGGGATCGTGCCGCAGCTTCGGTTGTTCGACCCGGTACGGCACGAATATCCCAATCTGCCCGCCTATCTGATCTTCGACGCGCAATACCTAAAAAAATACTCCTTCGCCAACCAGCCAATCGGCAGCGCGGTGCCCCAGACGGTTTCGCGCGCCGGGACCTTACGGGAGCTGGCGGCAAAGCTCGGCATTAATCGCGACCAGCTGGAGAAAACGGCCCGG
>JAFAHP010000751.1 GCA_019237175.1 Alphaproteobacteria bacterium | reverse complement strand
CTTCGACGAGCAGCCGATGCCCGACAGCTTGGCGATTTTGTGCGGCGGCAGGCCCAGCTCGAAACAGGCCTGGATGATCGCCGCACTGATCGAATCATGCCCGCAACCGGCGCACAGCGTCGAAACCGACCCCTCATAGTCGCGATGGGTATAGCCCAGCGCGTTGGTCGGCAGCTTGGGATGGTGCAGGCGAGGCTTGGCGATGTAGGTCATTTCTAACTCTCGCTAGACTGCTTCGCTTCGCCCGCAATGACGGGCGATGTCATTGTTGGGAGCGGAGCGACGACGCAATCCCATCGGGTCTCTCACGGCACCGCTCGCCGCAGCGGGGCGAGGGTCACGACATCGAGGATGTCGGCAATCGCCTTGACGATAAAGCGAGCGGTGATCGGCGTCCCGTCGTAGTGCAGGATCGGCACCAGCCGCAATGGGTCGATCTCGCCGTCGACAGCGAGCAGGGTGCGCAGTTGGGCATCGCGGTTCTGCTCGATGACAAACACCCGGTCATGGGCGGCGATAAAATCGAACACGTCCTCATGAAATGGATAGGCGCGCACCCGCAGCGTATCGAGATGGATGCCGCGCTCTTCGAGCGCTTCGAGTGCCTCGGTCATTGCCGGCGAGGTCGAGCCACAATAAATCGCGCCATAGCGGGTCGGCTCGCGCGCCGTGCGGCGCATCGGGTGCGGCACCAAGCGCTTTGCGGTGTCGAATTTGTGTAACAGCCGCTGCATATTGTCGACGTAATCCGGCCCCTCCTCGGAATAGCGCGCATAGCGGTCCTTTGTCGTGCCGCGGGTGAAAAATGCGCCGCGCGTCGGATGCGTGCCGGGCAGCGTGCGATAGGGGATGCCGTCGTCGTCGACATCGAGATAACGGCCGAATTCGACCCCGGCGTCGAGTTGCTCGGCGGTCATGACTTTGCCCCGGTCGTAGCGGCGGTTTTCGTCCCAGGCGAGCGGCTCGACCAGCCAGTCGTTCATGCCGATGTCGAGATCGACCATGACAAAAACCGGGGTCTGCAGCCGATCGGCCAAGTCGAACGCCTCAGCAGCGAACAGAAAGGCCTCGTGCGGGTTTTCGGGAAACAGCAGCACGTGTTTGGTGTCGCCGTGCGAGGCGAGGGCGCAAGACAGGATGTCGGCCTGCTGGGTGCGGGTCGGCATGCCGGTCGACGGGCTGCCGCGCTGCACATCGAAGATCACCGCCGGGATCTCGGCAAAATATGCGAGCCCGATAAATTCCTGCATCAGCGAGATGCCGGGGCCCGAGGTCGCGGTAAACGCCCGGGCACCATTCCACGCCGCGCCGATGACGATACCGATCGAGGCCAATTCGTCCTCGGCCTGGATGATCGCGTAGCGTTTCTTCTTGGTCTCGGGATCGCTGCGATAACGCCGGCAGTGGTTCGAGAAAGCCTCGGCGAGCGACGACGACGGTGTGATCGGGTACCAGGCGCACAATGTGGCGCCGCCATAGACGGCGCCCAGCGCCGCGGCGTCGTTGCCGGTGATAAAGATGCGGTCGCCGACCCTGTCCGTGCGCTCGAGCCGCAGCCCGATTGGACAGTCAAGCTCGGTCAACGCCCATTCCCGGCCGAGATTGAGCGCCTTCAGATTGGGGCGGATCAGTGCGTCTCTGCCGCGGAACTGCTCCGAGATCAGCTTTTCGATCGCTGCGACGTCCATGTTCAGGAGCGCCGACAACACGCCGAGATAGATGATGTTCTTGAAGAGTTGGCGCTGGCGCGGGTCCTGGTATTCGCGGTTGCAGATCGCCGTCAGGGGCGCGCCGATGACTGTGATGTCGTCGCGAAATTTCGACGGTGGCAGAGGTTTTGTCGAATCGTAGAACAGATAGCCGCCGGGCTCGATCTCCGCCAGATCCTGGTCCCAGGTCTCGGGGTTCATCGCCACCATCATGTCGACGCCGCCGCGGCGGCCGAGATGACCCTTCTCACAGATGCGAACCTCGTACCAGGTCGGCAGACCCTGAATGTTCGAGGGAAAAATGTTGCGCGAACTCGCCGGTACGCCCATGCGAAGAACCGATTTGGCGAACAGCGCGTTGGCGCTGGCCGAACCCGATCCGTTGACATTGGCGAATTTGACGACGAAGTCGTTGACGCGTTCGATGCTACCTCGGCTCGATCCGTCCACGTTCACACCCTCAGAGATCCGGTTTACCGCAAGGGACGCCGGGTTACACAGAAGCGGAAAGGATCTGATCTGTTTGCGTCCTTTGCGCGTCCATAACGTCCTCCGCGTTAATCAGATTGGTTATTGGTGACTGCGGCAGGCAGAGCCGGCAAGGGTCATGTCAAGCAGGAATTTCCGCATGTCCCACGCGCCGGTTGGGCAGCGCTCGGCGCACAACCCGCAATGCAGGCAGAGATCCTCGTCCTTGACCATGATCCGTCCGGTCTTCAGCGAATCGCCGATATAGAGGGCCTGCTCCGGGTTCAACGCCGGCGCCATGAGCCGTTCGCGCAACTCATCCTCGCTGCCGTCATCGGTGAACGTGATGCAGTCCATTGGGCAGATGTCGACGCACGCATCGCATTCGATGCACAGCTGCCCGGTGAACACGGTCTGCACGTCACAGTTGAGGCAGCGTTCAGCCTCCAGGTAGCCGAGCTTCTCGTCAAAGCCGAGTTCGACTTCGGCCTTGATATCCGTCAGCGTGACGGCTGTGTCACGCCACGGCACTCTGAAGCGCTGGTCGTTCGAGATATCGTTGTCATAGCTCCATTCGTGGATGCCCATCTTTTGGCTGACCAGCGACACTCCGGGCGGCGGCCGGTCGCGGACATCCTCGCCACGGCAGATTTTGTCGATCGAGATCGCGGCATCGTGGCCGTGGGCGACGGCCCAAATGATGTTCTTTGGCCCAAACGCGGCGTCGCCGCCAAAAAACACGGTGGGAAGGGTGGACTGCATCGTCGTCGGGTCGACCCTTGGCATGTCCCAGCGGTCGAATTCGATGCCGATATCGCGCTCGATCCACGGGAAGGCGTTCTCTTGTCCGACCGCGACCAGGACATCGTCACACGGTATATGAACGTCGGGTTCGCCCGTCGGGATCAGGTTGCGCCGCCCACGCTCGTCGTATTCGGCGCTGACCTTTTCGAACAGCACCCCGGTCAACTCGCCGCGATCGTGGGTAAATTCCTTGGGCACGAGCCAATTGAGGATCGGGATGCCCTCGTGCATCGCGTCCTCTTTTTCCCAGGGCGAGGCCTTCATTTCCTCAAAGCCGCTGCGTACGACGACCGTGACCTCTTCGCCGCCGAGCCGGCGCGATGAGCGGCAGCAGTCCATCGCGGTGTTGCCGCCCCCCAGCACGACGACGCGGCGGCCGATCCTGGTGGTGTGGCCAAACGAGACACTCGACAGCCAGTCGATGCCGATATGAATGTTGGCGGCCGCTTCACGGCGGCCCGGGATGTCGAGGTCGCGCCCGCGCGGCGCGCCGCAGCCGACAAAGACGGCGTCCCAGCCCTCGGCCAGCAGCGCCTTCAGACTCGTGACCGGCTCGCCGAAATGCGTTTCCACACCCATGTCGACAATCAGGTCGACTTCTTCGTCGGTGACCGTCTCGGGCAGGCGGAAGCGCGGGATCTGCGTACGCATCATGCCGCCGCCTTTGGCGTCGCCGTCGAACATCACGCACTGATAGCCCAGCGGCAGCAGATCGCGGGCGACGGTCAGCGAGGCCGGGCCGGCGCCGACGAGAGCGATCCGCTTGCCGTTTTTCGCGTGCGGGATTTGCGGCAGAAACGGGCGAATGTCGCCTTTGTTGTCGGCGGCCACCCGCTTGAGCCGGCAGATCGCGACCGGCTCTTTCTCAACGCGGCCGCGCCGGCACGCGGGCTCGCACGGCCGATCGCAAGTACGCCCAAGAATGCCCGGGAAGACATTCGACTCCCAGTTGATCATGAAGGCGTCGGTATAGCGCCGCTCAGCAATCAGCCGGATGTATTCCGGCACCGGTGTATGGGCGGGACACGCCCACTGGCAATCGACGACTTTGTGAAAATAATCGGGGTTACCGATATCGGTCGGTTGCACTAGGGTCCTCCTGGCGACGGGGGTTTTCCCGTAGCGCCGTTATTCTCGCTGCGATCGCCAATCCGCACTCGCGTAGCCGCCGGCAAAAACGGTGCGGCCAACGAGCTGCCGGGCCGCCCAATCGCGCCGCCCTTATAGTCAAGGGGACGCCAGCCGTCATCCTTCGCGTCGCCTGAACCTGGCATCTCGATCCGTGATTTCCCGAACGCCTGCGACAGCTTGCCTCATCCTCGCACGCGCTGCAACCAGTGGGCAGGGCCGATATGGGTCGATGCTGCTTCGTTTCCAGATCGCGGGGGCGCCTCTCGCGCAATACTGGATTGATCGAGATGCAGCGTTGTAAAATCGTTAACTCACCGGGTAAACACGATTTGGCCTCGCACATCCACTTTGACGATTACGATAATGCAGGTTCTTCATCAGTAATCCGCGCTTGATTATGATCGCCTCGATCCGCACACACCCAGTCGAACGAGCGGGGTTTTGACTATGAACCGATCCTTACGGGTGGCGATCGCGTTGACCGGTATGGCATTCGCCGCCACGGCGTGCACGACGACCGGAGCCGGGACGACAGCAAAAGAGGATATGCTGGAGCAGGCAGGTTTTGTCCGCCGCAACGCCGATACCCCCGACCGTGTCGCGGCGCTAAAGGCGCTGCCGCCGCACCAATTCGTGACGCGAAATTCGAACGGCAGCATCAAGTTTATGTATGCCGACCCGATTGCGTGCGACTGCATCTACGTTGGCGGCCAGCGGGCCTATGACCAATACCGGCAGCTGATGGCCGGGAAACTTCGAGATGATCAGATCCGGGCGGTCTTGAGCGCCGCGCCGTTGCCCGGAGAATCGGGTCTGTAGAATGAGTGACAACCCGTTTTTCGAGGTCTGGGACACACCATTCGGCATGCCGCCGTTCAACCGTATCCGGCCTGAGCACTTTCCGCCTGCTCTCGATCGTGGAATGGGCGATCAGCTGGGCGAAATTGCTGCGATCACCAAGGCCCCGTGGCCGCCGAGCTTTGCCGACACGATCGAAGCCCTGGAGCGCAGCGGGCATTTGCTCGACCGGGTCAATCGCGTTTTCTCCAATCTCGATGCCAGCGACACCAACCCGGCTCTCGAGGCCATTGCTCGCGACTTCGCGCCAAAACTGGCCCAGCATCAGATGCGCATGGCTCTCGATCCCAAGCTGTTTGCGCGCGTCGACGACCTCTATGCACGCCGCAGCAAACTGGATCTCGCTCCGGACCAGATACGCGTTCTCGAGCGCCGCTATCTGCGGTTTGTGCGCGCCGGCGCGCTGCTCGATCCCGATCAAAAGGCGCGCATGGCGGCAATCAGCGCGCGACTGGCGACGTTGCACACCTCGTTCGGCCAGAATGTGCTGCGCGACGAGCGCGAGTGGCAGCTGCCGCTGGCGGAGGGCGACCTCGACGGTCTGCCCGATTTTTTCCGCGCCGCTGCAGCGCAGGCGGCCGTAGAGCGCGGCGTCGGGGGGTACGTCGTCACTTTGG
>JAFAHP010000669.1 GCA_019237175.1 Alphaproteobacteria bacterium | reverse complement strand
CTTGAAGATGATCTCGACACCTTCCTCGAAGATCTCGCGATTGGCGTTCTGGTCGAGCATCGGGCCGCCAAAGCTTTCGACTTCGCGGGTGTGATAGCCGCGGCCGACGCCAAACACGGTGCGCCCGCCGGTCAGGATGTCGGCGGTGGCGAAATCCTCGGCGAGCCGCAGCGGGTGCCACATCGGCACGATGTTGAAACCGCAGCCGATCTTGAGCCGCTTTGTGACGTGCGCCAGATGCACCGCCAGCATCAGGAGGTTGGGGATGCACTCATAGCCTTCGTGCTGGAAATGGTGCTCGGCGATCCACAAGGTGTCGTAGCCGAACCTGTCCATGCATTTGGCGATCGCCTCGGTCTTCTCGAACACGCTCGCCAGGTGCTCGTTCGAATAGCGCCGCTCGTTCGCCGGGGTCGTTTCCTGCCCGCGTTCGGGAAGATCGACATGGCCGGCATAGACGGTGGTGAATTTTGTGATCATTTCCTGCTCCTCCGGATCGGCGCTCCTGCCAATGCGGGAGTGCGGCGTCCCGCGTCCTGTGCCTACTCTCTCATATTTTGGCAGCGAACGTCACGCCTTCGGGATCGCCCGCGGTGCCGTCACTATTCCCACGCAACAGAAGATCGGCCAAAGCGCCGTTCAACCCGAGAAGCCTACCGCGCGATCCCTTGGCGATCGAGCAACTTGCTGCATAATGCCGACTGATACGGAAATTACAGGGCGCCAAGTCGGATGGAGTACATAGCACTGGGACGAACCGGGCTCAAAGTCAGCGTTGCCGGGCTGGGGTGCGGTGGGTTCAGTCGGCTCGGGCTCGGCACCGGCAACAGCGAGGCCGACGCGATACGCTTGGTGCGCGAGGCGTTCTCGCTTGGGGTCAATTTGTTCGATACCGCCTCCGTCTACGGCACCGAGGGGGTTTTGGGCAAGGCGCTGAAGGTGTTGCCGCGAGACCAGGTCGTCATCACCACCAAGGCGTGGTTCCCGTCGAGCCGTGTGCGTTCCGCCGTCGACCGCGTCGTCGCCAGCCTCGACAATTCACTGAAGGAGCTCGGCACTGATTACGTCGACGTGTTTCAACTCCACGGCGTCAGCCCCGAGGCCTACGACGACGTGCGCGAGGTGCTGGCGCCGGTGCTGTTGAACCAACAGGCAAAAGGCAAGATCCGCTTTCTCGGGGTGACCGAAACCGGTTCGAGCGATCCCGAGCATGAAATGGTGCAGCGGGCGGTCGAGGATGAGGTGTGGGACACCGTCATGGTCGCGTTCCACATGATGCATCCGAATGCCCGCACCCTGGTGTTCCCGCGCACGACGGCCAATCGTGTGGGAACATTGATCATGTTCGCGGTGCGCAACATCTTTTCGAAGCCGCAGCGGCTGAAGGCCGAATTGCGTGAGCTGGCGGCCGCGGGCCGAGTGCCGCGCTGGCTCGGTCATGCGCCAAACCCGCTCGGCTTTCTGCTGCATGAAGAGAGCGGGGGTGCGGCAAGCCTTCCCGAAGCCGCCTATCGTTTTGTGCGGCACGAGCCCGGGGCCGATGTCGTATTGTTTGGCACCGGCGATGTCGAGCACCTGCGCGCCAACGTGGCGGCGCTCTTAAAACCGCCGCTGCCGGAGACCGACCGGCGCCTCTTGGCGAAATATTTCGGCCAGCTGGTCGGCGTCGGCCTCGACCCGCCGACCTATATGCCAGGGCTCAGCCTGCATTAGAAACCGCGGGTCACCGTTATCGTCCACCGTAGCAGGAACTACGTCGTCGCCACGGTTCTGGGATAACCGCGAGATTCACTGAGGCGAAATGTCTGATTAGGTGGAAAGCGGTCATTCAGGGCGGTGCGAAAACCAACACTCCTGCCACACGCGGGCAATCAGCTAAACGACGAGGGTTTCCTGTCGATTTGGCGGCCGAAAAACAGCGCATAAGACCTGATTACGGAAAAATCTCTAACCTGATCTATTCATGAGAAACCACATCATCTGAATGTGAATTATTTCGCACTCGCGCAGGTTGTAGTCAGGAGGACGAGGCAAAGCCGATCCTGTCCCGCTGCGGCGGGTCTGGTGGCTGGGATTCGGTAGGGGCAGGCGGT
>JAFAHP010000615.1 GCA_019237175.1 Alphaproteobacteria bacterium | reverse complement strand
TCTTCCCGCCTTTGGTCATCGTCACTTCGCCTCGTTGTGCATGTTGAAATCACACTTATCATATTGCATCTTTGATCGTAAGCAAAGATCCCTCGACCGAGGGGCCAGCCAAAACTCGGAACGGAGATCTTGTCACTGCGATAACAGCTCCGATATAGGTTTGGTAATTAAACGGACGGGGAAGCAGATATGCCGGGGCCATTGGCGGGAATCAGGGTGCTGGACCTGACCAGTGTAGTCTCGGGGCCGTTGGCGACGATGTTTCTCGCCGATCAAGGCGCCGAGGTCATCAAGATAGAGCCGCTCGGCGGTGATATGACCCGGCACAGCCGGCAATCGATCAGCGCGTCGGGGGAGTTCTCGGCGCTATTCGTTTCCACGAACCGCGGCAAGCGCTCGCTCGCGCTCGACCTCAAGCGGCCCGAGGCGGCAAAGATTATGCGCACGCTCGCCGCGCGCGCCGATGTGCTGGTTCAGAACTTTCGTCCGGGCACGATGGAACGCTTGGGCCTCGACGAGCCCACGCTGCGCAACTCCAACCCGCGGCTGATCTACGTTTCGATCAGCGGTGTCGGCGAGAGCGGACCTTACGCCGGAAAGCGGGTTTATGACCCGATCATCCAGGCGTTGTCGGGCTTTGCCGATATCCAGTCGGATCCTAAAACGCGCCGACCACGGATGATTCGCACGATTGTTGCCGACAAGACCACAGCGATCTTTGCCGCTCAGGCCGTCACCGCCGCCCTCTATGCTCGTGAGCGCACCGGCGAAGGGCAGCATGTCAGGCTCGCAATGCTCGACACGATGATCAGTTATCTCTGGCCGGAGGCGATGACGCAATACACGGTGGTTGACCGGGAGGAAAGCACCGGCGACCCGGTCGCACGCCCCGACCTGATCTTCGAAACGAGCGACGGTTATATCACCGCCGGCACGATCTCCGATTCCGAGTGGGGTGGTTTTTGCGCGGCGGCAGAGAGACCGGAGCTCGCCGAGGATCCTCGGTTCAATACGCCGGGTGGTCGGGCTATCAACGCCACCGAACGCATTCTGCTGATGGCGGAGATCATCAAAAAGCGGTCCACCGAGGACTGGCTGGAACGGCTCGATGCCAATGATGCGCCGTCGGCGCCAGTGTTGCGACGCAATGAAGTGATCGCGAACGAACAGGTCCGGGCGCGCGGATTAATCACTGAGTTGGACCATCCGGACATCGGCCTCGTCCGCCAGCCCAAACCGGCGGCGCGCTTTGATCACACGCCGGCAGCAATTCAAGGACCGGCGCCGCGCATCGGCGAGCACAGTGCGGCTATTTTGGCAGAGTTGGGGTTCGAGCCGGGCGAAATGGAACGACTGGCGGCCGAAAAGATCGTGCGCCTCGTCTCGTTGCCTCCGAGGTAAACGCGTCCGGCATCGTCATATGTCCCTTGCTGCCAAAATTTTGAGCTTTTCGGCAATTGCAAAGTGCGGAGAAGTGGACCCACCTTACCAAAAGTCAGGTTAGCGACACCGTCCTCGACCGATTGAGGTGATTGATGAAAGTCGGATCGACCTATCACGCAGTGCAGGCGGTCAGCCTAGGCCGTCTGGAACTGACAGAAAAGACAGTGCAGGCTCCGGGACCTGGCAAGGTGCGGATCCGCATCGAGGCCAGCTGAGTCTGCCACTCGGATTCGGGCACAGTGGAGGGCCTGTTTCCGATCGAATGGCCGCGCGTCCCAGGCCATGAGGCGGTCGGCCGCATCGATGCGGTTGGTTCCGGCGTCCAGGGCTGGGCCATCGGTCAGCGTGTTGGCGTTGGGTTTCTCGGCGGCTCTTGCGGCTATTGCGAGTTCTGTCGCAGCGGCGATCTCGTGAACTGCGCGAACCAGGAATTTACCGGCATTCATCATGACGGTGGCTATGCCGAGGTGATGATCGCAAACGCCAGCGGCCTGATGTCGATCCCAGACTCCCTGTCATCCGCCGATGCGGCGCCGCTGCTGTGCGCCGGACTCACGACGTTCAGCGCGCTGCGAAACGCACCGGCAAAAGCCGGTGAGCTTGTCGCTGTGGTCGGTATCGGCGGCCTTGGTCATCTGGGTGTGCAATATGCGCGGCATATGGGGTTCGAGGTCGCGGCGATAGCCCGTGGCGCCGACAAGGCGGAACTCGCGAAGAAGCTCGGCGCCCACCACTACATCGACAACGCCGCTGCCGACCCCGCTGAGGCTCTGCAGGCGCTCGGCGGCGCCAAAGTCATTCTGATAACGGCTTCCGGCGGGAAGACGGTCGCCGAGACATTCAAGGGATTGCGTCCCGGCGGTGTCTCGATCGTCCTCGGTGTCGGGCCGGAGCCGATCGAGGTCTCAAGCATGGATCTCATATTCGGCAGCCGCAAGCTCGAAGGTGCCCTGACCGGTGATCCCGCGACCGGTGACGAAACGCTCCGTTTCAGTGCGCTGAGCGGCGTGTCCGCGATGATCGAGACGGTCCGGCTCGAGGAGGCCGCGGATGCCTACGCAAAGATGATGGCTGGCAAGGCGCGCTTTCGCGTGGTTCTGACGATGGACTGACCGCCCGCGGTACCGGTTCCAACGAAATGTTCCACAAGGTCTGGAACGTTCGTCGGCCGGGTGCCGATCCTGGGTGGCCCGTCTTACCGAGTACCCAGCAGTTTGACGAAAGCCCGGGAATCTGCGCGCTTCGAGATCCCAGAATGATCAACAGAGCAGCGCCCTAATAGCTGAAACCGCTCGGGAGATCATGCTGATGGCCGATAATAGGCACGAAACCGCTCCCACCCAGTTCGTTCTGGTCGGAGACATCCGGTTCGCGTACCGGCGCTTTGGTCGGCCCAGCGGGCTCCCCCTGATGTTGCTCAATTACTTCGCCGCCAACATGGACAACTGGGACCCCAAAGTGACGAATGGCTTCGCCGCGGAGCGCGAAGTCACCCTGTTCGATAACGCGGGCATGGGAGCTCGAGTGGTGAAACGCCGTCGACCGTCGCAGCGTGGCAAAGGACTGTGTCGAATTTTGCCGCGCGCTCGATCTCAGAAACATCGACGTCGTGGGGTTCTCGCTCGGCGGCATGATCGCGCAGCAACTGGCGTTCGAATACCC
>JAFAHP010000589.1 GCA_019237175.1 Alphaproteobacteria bacterium | reverse complement strand
GTACCAATCCATGGTGGGTGGTGATCGGCGCCGTCACCGGCTTGTTTGTGTGCAACGGGCCGGTGCTCGGCTTTACGTTTGGCGTATTTCTAAAGCCGATCATGGAGGACACCGGCTGGCAGCGCGGCAGCGTATCGTTCGCGCTGTCGATCGGCGGGATTTTCTCGGCGATCGCCGTTCCCATTCTCGGACGCATGATGGACCGCTGGAGCATTCGCCGGGTGGCTTTGCCCGGGATTGTGCTGTACGCGTTATGCCTTAGCCTGGTCGGGCTCAGTCCCCGGGTGTTCTGGGTATTCACGGTAATGTTTGCGATCGCCGAGATGACGAGTGCGATCCAAACCCCACTCGGTTATGCCAAGGCGATTTCCGCTTGGTTTGACCCACGGCGCGGGCTCGCACTCGGCATCGCAATGGCAGGCGTTGGGCTCGGCGGGACCGTGATCCCGCAAATTGCCAATTTTCTGATCGAGCGGGTCGGGTGGCGCGGCGCCTATCCCAGCCTGGCGCTGCTGACGCTGGCGATCGCGTTTCCGGCGGTGGCATTGTGGATCCGCGAGCCGCGCCCCGGCGAAGGCGAGCGCCGCGCCGCGCGCGCTGCTGCCATCCTTCCCGGGCTCACCGGCCGCGAGGCAATCCGCCAGCCGCGCTTCTGGCTGCTCGCAGGCGTGTTCTTTCTTGTGGCGGTCGCGATCAACGGCACCGTGGCGCATGTCATCCCGCTGTTGACCGATCGCGGTATCTCGCCGACCACTGCGACAGCGATCTTTGGTCTCTTCGGTCTGTCGACATTGGCAGGCCGTCTCCTCGCCGGTTTTCTGGTCGACCGGATCTTCGCCGTTTACGTCGCCTCGGTCTTTTTCCTGGCGCCGATTGCCGGGTTTGTGCTGCTCGCCAGCGCCGCCGGGCCATTGCTCGCCGTCGGCGTCGTGTTCTTCGGCTTGGGACTGGGCACCGAAATCGACCTGATCGCCTTTCTCGTATCGCGCTATTTCGGACAGCGCGCTTTCGGCGAGCTTTACGGCTACTTTTTTATGGTCTTTGTTTTTGGCTCCAGTATCGGGCGGACGATCGCCGGTTTTGTTTTCGACCTGACGCGATCGTATAACGCCGCCTTTGTCGGCGCCGCAGCCCTGTTGGTCGCCGCAGTGATAATCGTCAACCGGCTCGGCGTCTATGCGTATCCGGTCGAACGGGAGCCGGCGCCCGATCTCGCCGCCGAGCCGGCGGCTCCGTGAGGGATCAAGGTTGCGGCCCGCCATGCCGTGGAATCGAGGCGAGCCGGTCTGTGTTGGCGCTGTGTGCCGTGTCGCAAGAGGGCGGCGCACAAACGACGAGGTAGGCGATGACCAAAAACTCAATCTGGCTGCTCGTGGCTGACGCTGGGCGGGCGCGGGTCTTCGAAATCGATGCGCAAGCGCGCGCCCTCGTGCGAACGCCGGTGTGGGAAATGGAGACCGAGATCGCGCCGAGCCGCGATATCGGCAGCGATCGGCCCGGCCGCGCCTTTGACAGCGCCGGCCAAGGCCGTCACGCCGAGGAACCGCGAACCGATCCGCATCGCTATGAGAAGCTTCAGACCGCGCACCACATCGCGCATTTTTTGGACGATCAAAGGAAAAAGGAAGCCTTCGGTCAGCTGATCGTTGTGGCGCCGCCGCAGATGCTCGGTGATTTGCGCGAAGAGATGTCTCACGAACTCAAAAAGTTGATTGGGGCCGAACTCGCCAAAGACTTGTCGATGTTGCCGCGGCATGAGCTGGAGCAGCATTTGGACGAGTTTATGGGCGTTTAGCGCCTCTTCCGCCGGTCGACACCCTCACCTTCCAGGCTTGGGGATCCGAGTATCCCGCCGGCCGGCTACCCTTGGCGCGCCTTGGCGCGCGCCTGTCCCGGGGTGGGCTTCGCCAACACGTCTCAGGCCTCCCGCAGATTGGGTAGAGGGGAGGAGAGGAGGCTCTGTTCCGTCGGCATTGGCCGGAAGCTCTCTGGCTCGGTCGCTTCCGCGCAACCGTCGCGCAACCGGGAACCCAGGCGTTCCGTCGCTTGGGCCCGGTTCAAACCAGGGACAGCGCTGGGCCGCTGCCCGGACTTGATCCCGCGATCACGCGCGGCCAGTAGCGCCTCAGCTTTGCTTCCGCGAGCGAGGCGCCGTAGCGGCAACCATGTCCGGCGGGACGCGTTCAACTCCTGAGCGTCTCTGCCTGGACATCTCGGGCTTGGCTGGTTTCACGCGATGGAAAACGACACTGCGAATGTGGACCGGAGTTCGGTCGGTCAAATCAACCAGATGGTCAACGGCGAGAAGCTCCACAGTCCGGGCGGCCGGACGGTTGCAGCCGGACTGAAGCTCCTTCGCGCTCTGGGCAGCGATCTGCTGAGCTTGGGGGCATCGCTGTGGCGCGCCGTCGCGATCGGCCGCAAACCACCCATGCGCCGGTTGCTGCCGCTTGCGGTCGCGTCCCGCAACCTCCAGCAAATTGCCGCCTCCTTCCCTGCGATACCAACCTCGCTCCATCCAGCAGGGCGAAGCTCCCAAACATGGCTGCTGCTGAGCTACAGGGTGCCGCCGGAACCGGCTGCAAGCCGCTTGGCGTTATGGCGCCGAGTGAAAGAAGCGGGCGGGATCTATCTGCAGGGCAGCGTGTGCCTGCTGCCAAAAACCGAGGATCATGTGCGGCGCTTGAAATTGCTTGAGAACCAGATTGCTGCGATGCACGGTGACGCGGTTATCCTCGAGACGACAGCACTCGACCGCGCTGAAGAAAAAAAGGTGGTTAGCCGCTTCCAGGCCGATCGCGATGAAGCTTATCGCGAGTTCATCGACACGTGCGTCGCATTTGCCGGGCGGATCGCGACCGACACCGCGGCG
>JAFAHP010000537.1 GCA_019237175.1 Alphaproteobacteria bacterium | reverse complement strand
GACACGCTGGCAAACAAAAAAGATGCGCATCGAATGGGCCCGCGCAGGCTCCGGCGTATGGGAGCCCTTTCGCGTGAGAGTTTCGAGATACGCGATTTATAATTCGAGAAGACCCAAACGTTTATCTTTTCGTGGCAACGCTGAAGGCCGGCGGCAGCTGGGGCCCGCCGCTGCTCCGGCGCATCGCCGCCCCCACCCTACCCCCGGAACGCCCGCCCCGGCGGGCGCCCACGGACTAAATCCGTGGGCTGAAGGCCCACGTCCGGGGGCTCCCCCGCAAGCGGGCGAGGGAATGGGAGGGGGCAGTGTGCCGGTGTTCTTGGCGCTCGATCTCAGCTCAATGCCGCCGAGGTCTTGATACGGGCGGCGGGCTGGCTGATCGCGGTGTCAATCTCTTCAATCGAGCGGCCCTTGGTTTCGATGCCGATCAGCACAAATGCGAGGGCCGCCAATATCGCCCAAAAGGCAAGAAAGAACATCGCCGGCACCATCGCCGCGAGGGTTGCCGCAGGTTTGACAAAGTTGGATGTCCCGACGATCACCGCGAGCCCCAGCGGGCTGATGATCTTGCCGAAATTGCCGATGCCGTAGCCAAACCCCATGCCGCTGGCGCGCAGCCCGGCCGGCCATACCTCGGCCAGATAGGGTGCGATGATTGCGTAGGATCCGCCGCCAAAAAAGCTGTGGGCCATCAGCATCAGCCAAAAGACCGAGACTCTGCCGATAAACGCGTTAGCGAGATACCCGGCAGCGACCAGAGTGGCAGCAGCGGCTGCACAGGACAGAATGCCGGACCAGCGTCGGCCGATTGCATCGGCGAGGTAGGAACAAACCAACCGCCCGACAAAAGCCGACGCGGCGACCCAGATCATCAAATAAGAAGCCTCGTTCGGTTTGATCCGCACAATCATCACGAGCAACGTTGTCGCCCACAGCGCCAACCCGACCCCACTCGTCTGCGACAAGGCGGTCAGCGCAGTCAGCGCCATGCTGCGGGGATATTTGAACAACTCGCGCCATGGCGTATGCGCCATTTCGGGGAGCGTCTGAGGTAGCTCGATCGTTTGCGGATCGACTTCCAGAGCCCAGGCGACCGACCGGCGCGCCTCTTCATGCCGTCCCTTGCGGATCAGCCAGCGCGGAGACTCGGGAACCCAGGCCCGGATCACCAGAGTTAACAGAGCCGGCAGCAGACCGACGGCAAAGAGGCCGCGCCAACCAATCAGCGGTTCGAGATAGGCGCCGGATAATGCCCCGAGCATGCCGCCGACCGAAACGGTGCTGGTGACCAGCCCGCCGATCCAACCACGCTTTGACGACGGGACGAATTCTTGCACCAGCGGCAGATCCACGACAACGAGGCCGGCGACGCCGGCGCCGACAAAGAAACGAAAGACGCTCAGGAAAATCCAGCCGCCCTTATCCGGCGTCAGCGCCATGATCCCCGTGGCGATCGAAAAATTGAGCGCCGTCGCGATGAAAACCTTGCGCCGGCCGATCTTGTCGGCCATCCAGCCCCAGAAGAAGGCTCCGGGAATGGCCCCAATGCCAGCCGACAACAGGATCCAGGCGGATTGGCCGTAAGTCAGATGCCATGCCCCGACAATAAAGGCGAGCACGAACCCGATCAGAAAAAAATCAAAGAAATCGAGCATATCGCCAAGTATTGCCGCGGAAATGATTTTCCATTGGTTGATGGTCAGTGTTCTCTGCTGTTCGAGAAGCTCCAGCATGTCACTCCTCCCCTGTTATCGTTGTGGGCGGCGCGGTGAAGCCGGGCAGCGAAGGAAGTTTCTTGTGGCGGCCGCCCGTTGGGCGCAGGCGACGGGCGAACCGCGTCGACCAATCGTCAAAAACGACGCGTCAGATTATGCGCAAACCGAGGGAGTCGACAATGGACAACGCAATCACCCGCCACTCCTTGGATACGGCCCACGGCTGAGAAGGGAGATCGATCGATGGCTCAATTTTCGGCAACTGCCCGGCAGCAGACACAGCTTCTGCGGGGCGCGATCCTGGCACTGCCCTTTAACCACGAACTCGCGGCCGGAACCTTGTCGCGCGAGCGCTTTCAGCATTACATCACGCAGGACGCTCTCTATCTCGCTCAGTTTTCGCGGGCGCTGGCGCTCGCTGCTGCGAGGGCGCCAAACACCGCGACCTTGCAGGCTTTCGCCCAATCAGCGCTCGGTGCCGTCGCCGTCGAACGGGCGCTGCACGAGCACTATCTGCGCGCGTTTGGCGTCGATGCGGCGATGCTCGACCGGTTCGAGCCGTCGCCCGACTGCCTGGCCTATACCAACTTCCTGCTCGCAGCGGCCTATCATGAGCCGTGGGAAGTGCTGATCGCGGCGTTGCTGCCATGCTTTTGGATCTATTGGGATGTCGGCTGTACGATCGCGGCGAGCGCGGCCGCCGACAATCCCTACCGCGCATGGATCGATACTTACGCCGACCAGCGTTTTGGCGACGCGGTACAGTCGGTCATCGCGACCGCCGATCAGGCTGCTGAT
>JAFAHP010000331.1 GCA_019237175.1 Alphaproteobacteria bacterium | reverse complement strand
GCCGAATTCGCGCAGCTCGGCGACAATATCGGGGACTCGGCTGTTGCGCAAATCGCGCACGTTCTCCTTGAAGGTCAAACCGATGATGCCGACGCGCGCTCCCTTGACCGGCCGCTCAGCCGCGATCAGCAATTTCACAAGGCGCTGGGCAACAAACCCCGGCATCCCGTCATTAATGCGGCGGCCCGAGAGGATCACTTGCGGATAATAACCGGCCGCCTCGGCGCGGGCCGTCAGATAGTAAGGATCGACACCAATGCAATGACCGCCGACCAGCCCCGGCGTAAACCGCAAGAAATTCCATTTTGTGCAGGCTGCCGCCAAAACTTCGCGAGTGGGAATGCCGAGTCGGTCGAAGATGACCGCAAGCTCATTCATCAATGCGATATTGAGATCGCGCTGGGTGTTTTCGATAACTTTGGCGGCTTCTGCGACCTCAAGAGACGCCGCACGGTGCACCCCCGCCTCGACAATCTGCTGATAGACGGCCGCGACCCGCTCCAGGGTCTCGTCGTCTTGGCCGGCGACGATCTTGACGATGGTTTCAAGGCGATGCTCCTCGTCACCGGGATTGATCCGTTCCGGCGAATAGCCGAGCTTGAAATCGACCCCCTGAATCAGTCCCGACGCGCTGGCGAGCAAGGGTCCGCAGATATCGCGGGTGACCCCCGGATAGACCGTCGATTCGAACACGACAACCGCACCCGAGTTAAGCCGGGGCCCGATCAGCGCGCAGGCCTTGGTCAGCGCCCGCAAGTCCGGCCGGCGCGCGGCATCGATGGGGGTCGGCACGGTGACGACAAGAAAACTCGCTTCGCCAAGCGCGTCGGGTTCGTCGGTCAGACGCAAGCTGCTGCCGTGCAGTGCCGCCTGAGGGATCTCGCCGGTCGTGTCTCGCCCGGCGCGTAACGCTGCAATCCTCTGCGCCGAGATGTCGAACCCGATGACCGGCGCAAATTTTCTGGCGAATGCCAGAGCCACCGGCAATCCGACATAACCCAGCCCCACAATGGCAAACCCGCGTTCCATTCTCGGTCAGTCGTGCGCAAACTGCGGCAAGGATAGCTACAGATCGTGGTTTTGGCTGCAAATTTTAGCGCAGACAGCGGCTCAGTTAATATTGTGGTAGCGCTTGTACCAGGCGACAAAACGCGCGATCCCGTCTTCGACCGATGTGTTCGGCGCAAAACCCAGATCGCGGCGAGCGCTGTCGATATCGGCAAAGCTTTCGATCACATCACCCGGCTGCATTGGCAGCAGCTGTTTTTTGGCTTTACGGCCGAGGGCTTGTTCGATGGCGGCGATAAAATCCAACAGATTTTCGGGTTTATGATTGCCGAGATTGTAAAGGCGGTGGGCTACTTGATCCCCGGCGTGGCCCGCTCTCGGCGGACGGTCATGAGCCGCGATCGTGCCGGCGACAATATCGTCGATATAGGTGAAATCGCGCGCCATCTTCCCGTCGTTGAACACCTTGATCGGGCGGTCCGCGAGTATCGCTTCGGTGAACAGCCACGCCGCCATATCGGGGCGCCCCCACGGGCCGTAGACGGTGAAATAACGCAAGCCGGTCGCGGGTAGCCCATAAAGATGTGAATAGCTGCGCGCGATCAGCTCACAACTGCGCTTTGATGCGGCGTAGAGCGAGACTGGTTTGTCGACCGGATCCTCGACGCTGAACGGCTGTTTGCAATTGGCGCCGTATACCGAAGAAGACGACGCATAGGTCAGGGCGCTGAGCCGGTCGATCCGCCGCGCCGCTTCCAGCACAACGACGGTGCCCATGACATTGGCGTCGACATAAGAATAGGGGTTTTCGAGCGAATAGCGCACCCCCGCCTGGCCGGCGAGGTGGATGATGCCGGTGAGGTCTCGGTTGGCGGCGACGAGTGCCAACATGCCGCCGCGATCGGCGATGTCGAGTTTGACAAAACTAAATTCGGGCGCGGCGCGCAGTTCGGCGACGCGCGCTTCCTTTAGCCGGGGGTCGTAATAATCGTTGATATTGTCGATGCCGATGACGCGATCGCCGCGTTTGACCAAAGCCTTTGCGGTATGGAAGCCGATGAACCCGGCAACGCCGGTGACGAGAATAGACATAAAGGCGCCTTCGGTTGGTCGCCGGTTGCCCCTAGCGTCTGCTCGGGACGTCGGCAAGAAGGAATTTTTGGGCCCAGCCAACCGGGTGCCGGCGCGCTGGTTCTGACATTCGAGAAACCGGTGTGCGAAACGATCGAGCGCTGATCACATGGTCGTCCTGATCCCGGCCACATTCCGTCGCCATCCAACATCATCTAAACACTCGATCAATCGGCGGTTAAAACTACCGATCTCCCAAACCGATCGAACCACGGCGGGGCCGCTTTTATCGGCAACCCGGCCGGGCCCGCTGGCGGCACCTTTTGAAACCCGGCCTGCGATCGTCTACAAGCTCGCCGGCAACAATACCGGCCAGCGAATGCTCTCGGCGTACTTATTCGCAGGCAAGCATTTGCGCCCATTTCTGCTCCCCTATCGCGGTTGCGATCAACATGCATGGATTCTCGTATTCGTCGCTGATCCCCCCTAATCTGTTCATCCTGCTGGCGATGATCGGGCTCCTGCTCGCCTGGCGATGGCGGCGGACCGGCCTGGTGCTGGGGACGACGGCGATGGCAGGGATTTATCTCGCCTCGATGCCGATCGTAAGCATCTTGCTGATGCGCGCGGTCGACTCGCTCGCCGGGACCGTCCCGGTCCTGTCGTCGCCGGTGCCGGCCGGCGCGATCGTTGTACTCGCGGCTGAGTATCGTCACAGCAGCAGACCCGACGGCGCGGATATTGTCGGACCGGTAACATTGGATCGGCTCGCCGAAGCCGCTCGGGAACAGCGCCGCACCGGTCTGCCTGTTTTGGTGAGCGGCGGCTGGCTTGACTATGCCCACGATTCTTTGGCTGACATCATGGCCGAGACGCTCGAGACCGATTTCCGCGTGCCGGTGAAGTGGCGCGAGAATCGGTCGCGCACAACTTATGAAGATGCGTTGTACTCCGCTGAAATTCTGCGCCGCGCTGGGGTGCCCTCGGCGCTGGTGGTGACCGATCCTTGGCACATGGCACGGGCGCTATGGTCGTTTTATGCGGTCGGCTACCCGGTCGTCGCGGCCCCCCTCCCCTACCGCCAGCCGCTCCACTTGGCGCTCGCGAGTTTCCTTCCGCAGGTCCCGGCACTCCAGGGCAGCAACATTGCGCTGCACGAGTTGATCGGATTGGCGTGGTACGAGCTCCGTAGCCACGCAAACCGATAGCGTCGTGATGAACGGTGGTAGAGACCGTGTTAGCTCGCGCATGGCTTGAATCGCCATCGCCACCGCATGGACCGGCCGCGGCTCGTCCCAATCCATGGCCGGGGCGCTACCGCTCGCGCGCAGCAACGATCGCCGGGATCCCAGCTGGCGACGCCGGCGCCGCTGCGGCCGCACCCTCAATCAACGGGTCGTTTGCGCCTAACACGCCCTGGCGCAATCGTGTATCAGAATTGTCGGCAAGTCGGAGCGGGCGTCTGATGGTGCGGGCGAGAGGACTTGAACCTCCACGTCATCTCTGACAACAGATTTTGAGTCTGCCGCGTCTGCCATTCCGCCACGCCCGCATGACACACCCCGAATATAACCGCGGCGGGACAGCGGTCAACGGCGACGCCCTTGGTCGTCGTGAGGAGAGGAGTTGATGGCGCAACATATCAACCGGGCGGTCGAACTTCTGACGCAGGGTCAGGCGATCTACTATATCGGCGGCCACAGCGGCCACGTGCTGACCCGCGCCAAGGGACGCGAAGATGCCGACACCTGGGCCGACTACATCAATGTCGGCATGGAGCACGGCGC
>JAFAHP010000215.1 GCA_019237175.1 Alphaproteobacteria bacterium | reverse complement strand
CGATCCGATGGGCGAGGGCTGGTTTCTCAAGGTGCGTCTCGCCGACCCGAAAGAACTCGACGCACTAATGGATGAAGCCACCTACCGGCATTTTATCGAGGAGCAGCCCTAGATGCGCTATTTGCCGCTGACTGACGGCGATCGCAGCGCAATGCTGCGGACGATTGGTGTCGAGTCGATCGAGGCGCTGTTCGCGGACGTCCCGGCGGCCGCTCGGCTCGACGCCCTGCTCGATCTGCCGCGGGCGCAGGGCGAGGTCGAAGTCGAGCGCGCGCTCGGAGGGATGGCGGCGCGCAACACCCCCGCGGCGTCGGTACCGTTTTTTATCGGCGGCGGCGCTTATCGCCATCACATCCCGGCTGCGGTCGACCATCTGATCCAGCGCGGCGAGTTCTTGACCTCCTACACGCCCTATCAGCCGGAGATATCGCAAGGCACGTTGCAATATCTGTTTGAGTTTCAGACGCAAGTCGCATTGCTGACCGGTATGGAGGTCGCCAACGCCTCGCTCTACGACGGCGCCACCGCCTGCGTCGAGGCGGTGATGATGGCAAACCGTGTCACCGGCCGCAAACGCGCCGTTCTATCGGGTGGGCTACACCCGCATTACCGCGAAGTGTGCGCGACCTATGCCCGCTTTGTCGGGTTTGAGCTTGCTGCCCAAGATCCGATCCCGGAAGAGGACGAAGATCTAGCGGCGCTCGTCAATGGCGACACATCGTGCGTCGTCGTGCAGAACCCTGATTTCTGGGGCAAGTTGCGCGAGTGGTCGGCATTGGCTCAGCTGTGCCACCAGCGGGGCGCGTTGCTGGTCATCGTCGTCACCGAGATTCTGTCATTGGGGGCGGTGAAATCTCCGGGAGAGATGGGCGCCGACATTGTCGCTGGCGAAGGACAATCGCTCGGTAATGCCCTGAATTTCGGTGGGCCGTACCTCGGTCTTTTTGCCAGCCGCGACAAGTTCGTGCGGCAAATGCCGGGCCGTCTTGTCGGTCAGACGATGGACGCCGACGGCCGGCGCGGGTGGGTCCTCACCTTATCGACGCGCGAGCAACATATTCGGCGCGAGCGCGCGACGAGCAATATTTGCACCAATTCGGGGCTTTGTGCCCTTGCTTTTGCGATCCACTTGGCGCTGCTGGGGGACACCGGGATCGTCCGCCTGGCGCGGCTGAACCACGCCGCTGCGGTGCATGTTGCTGGGCGGATGGAGCTGATACCGCGGGTTCGGCTCATCAACCGCAGCTTTTTCAACGAATTCACGTTACGTCTGCCGTGCCCGGCAGCGCCGGTGGTCGAAGCTCTGGCGCAAAAGGGTGTGCTCGGCGGAATACCGGTCAGCCGGCTCTATCCGGATCGGCCCGAACTCGCCGAGTTCTTGCTGGTGGCCGCGACGGAAACGGTGACCGGCGAAGACGTGTACCGCTTTGATCGGACGTTGCAAGAGGTGCTGTCGTGAACGACTGGAGCCGCGCTTTGCGCGTCCGTTCGGCGGAAGCCGCATCGCCAGAGCCGGTGGTGACGTTTAGCGGCAACCGCGGGCTGCAGATCGAAGAAAACTTGATTTTCGAGCAGAATGCTCCCGGCCGCTGCGGCGTCGATATGCCCGACCCGCCGCCATTTCGCCCGCGCCTGGGTGGCCTCGAACGACAGGCTCCCATCGGTCTGCCGCAGTTGAGCGAACCCCAGGTGGTGCGTCACTTCACCCGCCTTTCGCAAAAGAATTACGCGATCGACGCCGGCCTCTACCCGCTTGGCTCGTGCACGATGAAGCACAATCCGCGGCTAAACGAAAAGCTGGCGCGGCTGTCCGGATTCGCTGACATCCATCCGCTGCAGCCGGTGTCGACCGTCGCGGGCGCGCTCGAGCTGATCGATACGCTCGCGCATTGGCTCAAGACGATGACCGGCATGCCGGCCGTAGCGTTGTCGCCGGGTGCCGGTGCACATGGCGAGCTGTGCGGCATGATGGCGATCCGCGCCGCGCTCGAGGCGCGCGCCGACCGGCGCCAGCGGGTTTTGGTACCGGAATCGGCGCACGGGACCAATCCGGCAAGCGCCGCCGCGTGCGGTTATCAGGTCGATCCGGTGCCGACGAACGCGCGCGGCCGCGTCGATCGGGGGGCGCTCGAGCGCAAGCTCGGCTCCGATGTCGCCGCGTTGATGCTGACCAATCCTAATACTTGCGGGCTGTTTGAAGACGAGATCGTCGAAATCGCCGCCGCCGTGCATCACGCCGGTGCTTTCTTCTACTGCGATGGCGCCAATTTCAATGCGATCATAGGCCGGGTGCGGCCGGCCGATTTGGGCATAGATTGCATGCACCTCAATCTGCACAAGACATTCTCGACACCGCATGGGGGCGGCGGCCCCGGCAGCGGACCGGTGATGTTGGCGGCGAGCCTGACGCCCTATGCGCCGTTACCCTGGCTGGTGCACGGCGAGCGCGGATTGGAACTGGTCGAGCACAAGACCGGTGTGGCCGAGGCGGCCATCGGCCGATTAAAAGGGTTTCACGGCCAGATGGGCATGTTTGTGCGCGCGCTCAGCTATATGATGAGCCATGGTGCCGATGGTCTGCGTCGGATCGCCGAGGACGCCGTGCTGAATGCGAACTATCTGCGGGTCTTGCTTGAAGGCGAGCTTAGTTTGCCATTCCCGGGCCCGTGCATGCACGAGGTGCTGTTCGACGACGATTTTCTCAAGGACAGCGGCCTCAGCACGCTCGATTTCGCCAAGGCGCTGATCGATGAGGGCTACCATCCGATGACGATATATTTCCCG
>JAFAHP010000586.1 GCA_019237175.1 Alphaproteobacteria bacterium | reverse complement strand
GACGCAGCTTGGCGCGAAGTGCGGGCTATCCGAGCCGACACCGCGTGGCCGGCTCGACTTGGCGCACCGCAAATCGCACGGGTGTTCCAGCGCTATGGCTTCGAGCGGACTCCGACGGATCCGTCGCTGCTCGCGCGCCTGCACGGTCTCGGAGAATGCTTCGTGCTGTGGGGTCTGACGCGCGCGTTCAATCCCGCCGCGCTGCCTCGCCAACCGTTTCTCCGGGACCGATATGAGATGTGGATTTCCCGGGCGACGCTGCTCGCGCGCTATGGCAACCGCAACCACAAGCAATAGGGGAAACCTGCGCACATAGGGCTCAGATGCTCGTCTTGATCTGCGGTGCGGTATGGGTTGGCTTGGTCATTTGCCTGCTGTGCCGAGCCATAAGGCAATACGGCAACTACCAGGAAGCCACAATTTCCGGCGACGGGCGCTCAGTTATGCGGCCCTCGGTCTCGATTATCGTGCCGGTCCGCAACGAAATCGCCAATGTCGAGCTGTGTCTTGAAGGGCTCACCGCGCAATCCGGCCTGTCGAGCCAATCGACGATCATCGTCGTCGACGACGGCTCCGAGGACGGCACCCGAGCAGCGGTCGAACGTCACATCACGGCCGATGCTGCGATAAGGCTCATCGACGCTGGCCCTTTGCCAACAGGATGGACCGGCAAGCCGCACGCCTGCTGGCGGGGGGCGGTTGCGGCCCAGGGCGACTGGTTATGCTTTGTCGATGCCGATGTCCGCGTCGCCCCAGAGCTGATCGTCATCGCCGTGAAGACTGCCGAGACGGGCGGGATCGACATGTTGTCACTGCATCCGCGACAGGAACTCGGCGGTTTTTGGGAGCGCCTGATATTCCCGCCCGGTCTTATGGTTCTCGCCTGCGCCAAGCGCTTCGAGCCGACCTTGCACCACGTCGTCAACGGACAGTTTCTACTGGTCCGCCGCGATGCATATTTTGCAGTCGGGGGTCATTCCGAGGTGCGCGCGGAGATTTGCGAAGACAAGGCTCTCGCAAGCCGGCTTTTGGCGCGGGGTTTCAATCTGCAGGTCCTCGCCGCTCCGCATCTCGCCCATACCCGCATGTACCGCGATCTGCAGTCACTATGGGAAGGGTTTTCGAAAAATTCCGCAGACGTTCTCGGCAATGTCCGCGCCACCCTGATCGCCGCGACGGCCACCTTAGTATTTGGCTGGACGGCAGTTTTGCTGCCATTGGCTAATCTGCCGATAATCATCGCAGAACCTTCTCGCATCACAGCAATTGGGGGCGTCCTATCGGTGCTTGGCACGGCGATCGTTATCGGCGTTCACTTTGGCGCTGCACGCCATCTTCGCATCCCGGCCATCTTTGGTCTGACATTCCCGATCGGTTATACGCTAGTCGCGTGCCTAGCCTGGCATGGCGTCATCATTCAGCTGACTGGGCGGGTCGCGTGGAAGGGACGAACCTACCAACTGACCAAAACCTCGGCGCGCCGGGCGTAACGCCCGAGCCCGGCATACCCAGGGGGCGACGCTCGTTTGTCGGAGGATGGGCGATCGCCGCGGTGCTGAGCGTGCTGGCCATCCTGCTCTATCAAATCCGTATTGCGCTGTTGCCCTTTGTCTTCGCGATCGCGGTTGCCTTTGTGACCGATCCGCTGATCGGAAACCTTCAACGTCGCCTCGGATGCCCACGTTGGCCGGTCGCGGCAGGTTGTTATATCGCGATCCTGACGGTGCTCGGCGTCGCTGGATATTGGGTCGGAACGACCGCGGCCGGCGACTTGATCAAGATTGCACGGCAAGCCCCGCAGATCCTGCACGATTTTCTTTCCATGCTCATCGGTTCTGAGGGCGTCACCGTATTCGGGCAAAGCTATACGCCTGACACGATCGTGCGCGCGAGCGCGAGCGTGCTGGAGGGCGCGGCAGGCCTCGACGCCCTCAAGGGCGCTGCGCGTCTTGCGGGTTCTCTGATATTCGGCACCGTCTTGACCCTGGTGCTGATGCCCTATTTCATGATCTCGGCGCCGCGATTGGCGGCCGGAGCGATCTGGTTGTTGCCGCCGGAAAGACGGCCATCGGTCGAACAGCTGCTACCGAGGATTGTCCCGGCTTTGCGGCGCTATCTGATCGGCCTTGCTCTCGTCGTGTTTTATACGGCCGTCGTAGGCTGGGTCGGGTTCGGGCCGATCTTCCGCCTGCCCCATGCGGTGCTGCTGGCGCTCATTGTCGGCCTGCTCGAGCTGGTACCGGCCGTCGGGCCGTTCGCTTCCGGCACGATCGTCGGCATCATTGCCGTTCAGCAGCACGGTCTGTGGGCCGTCGGGCTGCTCTTTGGATTTGCCATGGCGCTGCGCCTGTCGATCGATAATATCGTCGGCCCGTTGGTGCTCGGCGAAGCCGCCAGGGTTCACCCCGTCGTGATAATCGCTTCTTTTGTTTGCGGCGCGATCCTGTTTGGCGTCGTCGGTCTCTTGATCGCGGTGCCGATCGTCGTGTGCGTCAAGATTACGCTTCAGCACTATTATGCTGAACCGATCGCCGGTCAGTCGATCAGCGGTAACAGCAACTGAGCTCCGGCAACGCGATCGGTCTGGGCCACACGCGTGGGGCCCGGTTCGAAGGGCGACCCTCGCGGCAACGGCGTGCAGTGCCCCTTGAGCGATCTTGCTTTCGGCTGGTAGCAAGAGCGAGTTGGTACGTTGTCAAGGAGCCCAAGGCGATCGTGATTTGCCGATCCCATCGATCAGGTGAGGGTCAGCGTCCGATGGCGTAGCCCTGCATGCCGCGCGGGTTGGCGGCGGCCTTGAGGAGGGAACCCTCCGGGGTTGTCTCACGCGCGCAGCCGGAGAGGCGGCCCTCCGACCATGGCTGACCGATGCGCAAGCGATGGCCCCGCCGCGCCAGCGCGGTTTGCGTCGCCTCGGGAAAGCGGTTCTCCAATGCGACAAGGCCGGGCCGCGCGGCGCGCGGGTAGAACGAGCTCGGCATGTGCTCGTGGTGGAACGCCGGGCAGTCGATTGCCTCCTGCAGGTTCATGCCGTGATGGACGTGGTGCAGGAACATCAGCAACGACCATTGGTCTTGCTGGTCGCCGCCCGGCGTGCCAAAGGCGAGATAAGGCTCGCCGTCCTTGAACGCCATCGATGGCGACAAGGTGCTGCGCGGGCGCTTGCCGGGCGCCAGGCTCGCCGGCAGCCCCTCTTCGAGCCAAAACATCTG
>JAFAHP010000149.1 GCA_019237175.1 Alphaproteobacteria bacterium | reverse complement strand
CCGCGTGTTCGCAAGGTCCGGGCCACTTCTTCGAGCGCGTTCGCGACCTCATGATCGGCCGGCGTGTCGATTTCGTGGAAGTGCCGGATGAACCCGATGCGCAATCCGCGCACGCCGCGCTCGAGCCGCGAGCCGTAATGCCCGGCGGGTGCGGCAACGCTGCCGGGATCGAGCGCATCATGTCCGGCGGTCACATCGAGCATCAGCGCGTTGTCGCTCACCGTGCGCGTCATCGGGCCGACGTGATCGAGCGTAAACGACAACGGGAACACACCACGCCGCGACACGAGTCCGTAGGTCGGTTTGAGCCCGACAATACCGCAAGCGCTCGCCGGATTGCGCACACTGCCGCCGGTGTCGCTGCCAAGCGCCATCGCGAACATGCCGGCCGCCAGCCCAGCCCCGGAACCCGAGGACGAGCCGCCGGGATGATGGTCCGGATTCCAGGGGTTGCGCGCCGGCGGCCATGGGAGATCAAAGCTCGGGCCGCCGATCGCGAATTCATGGGTCGAGAGCTTTCCCAGAACGATCGCACCAGCGCCACGCAGCCGTGAGACGCAAGAGGCGTCGGCGGCTGCGACATTACCGATCAAGAGCTTGGAATGGCAGGTGGTCGGCAGACCCGCAACATCGATAATGTCTTTGATGCCGACCGGGACGCCATGTAGCGGGCCGCGCCGGTGGCCGGAGGCGATTTCCGCCTCGGCAGCATTCGCCGCCTCCAACGCGGCATCGGCATCGAGCCGAATAAACGCACTCAGCTTTGGATCGATCCGGCTGATGCGCTCGAGTAGCGCTGTTGTCAACTCGACGGGCGAGAGTTCCCGGGTCGCGATCGCCCGCGCCGCCTCGGCCGCGGTCATCCAGTGCAGATCGCTCATGGCCGGTTTCCGACGCGCATCGGCGGCCACGGCTCGGCGTGTGGATCGGATGGCGCCTTCATCTTGGCCACGGCGTTGCTCGCCTGCTCCGCCGCGGCAGCCACATCTTCGGGAAAGTCCGCCAATGCCTTCTCCAAGCCGGCACGCCGCGCCAGCAATTCGATGGTTGGCTTATCCATTGTCCGCTCCCTTTGCTCATCAGTACGGCCCGAAACTCGACGACCATCAATCAATGTGCAGGACTGCCTTGCCCGCGAACTCACGATCGATGAGCCGGCGGGCGACCGCGCCAATCTCGCTCCATGATGCCTCGACTGCCACCTGCGGGCGCAGCTTTTTCTCGGCGATCAGCTCGGCCAGCAGTGCCAAGCCGATGCCGGCCCGCTCGACGCTCATCAACTCGTGAAACAGGGTAAGCCCATAGAGCCGCGCTCCGCCGCTTGCAAAAAAGTCGCGGCTTTCGATCGTCGCCTGAGCGGCCTCGGACACCCCGAACGTCACGCAGGTGCCGCCCGGCTGCAGCATCCCGAGCGCCGCAGCGAGCGCGGCACCGCCGAGCGAGTCCAAAATCAGCCAGAACGGTCCATACGGCTTGGCGGCTGCGAGATCGCGGCCGAGCACGACCCGTTCGCCGCACCACTCGGCAACGGCGGCGCGATATTCTTCGCGGCGCACATGGCCCCAGACTTGGGCGCCGGCGGCCGCTGCGAGCTGACAGGCGAGATGCCCGACCCCGCCCGAGGCGCCGTCGACCAGTACTTTTCGTCCCAGCAGCAGCCCACCTTGGCGCAGCGCATGCAGCGCGGTCAGGCCCGCGACCGGCAGGGTCGCCGCCGCGGCATCACTGGCCCCATCGGGCAATGCCGCCACCGCATGCGTGCGGCAGTTGACCTGCTCGGCCCAAGCGCCCGATGGGAGAATCCCGACCACTCGCGTCCCGGCACCGGGTCCGCTGCCATCGGCCGCCGCGGTCTCGACCACGCCCGCGAAATCCCAGCCGGGGCGCCATCCCGGCTCAGCCTGCTGCACGGCACGCCGTGTCTCACCGCGGTTGAGCGAGATCGCGGTCACGCGGACCACTACCTCGTCGCGGTCGGGATCGCGCAATTCAACCGGTTTGATTGTCAGCCTCCCGGGCATCGCCGGATCGACAACAACAGCACGGACTTGTCGCGGCATCGACGGTCTCCTTCCAGCTTGGACTGCGAAAACATTGGTCGTGTCCGGCAATGCGGTCCCTCAGTACGACAGCGGCAGCCTGCCCGGTTCGATTCTATCTCGCTCAGCACCGGATGATCGCATCCGACAATCAGCGGTGGCTTTGGCGCGGTGCCGCCTCGCCGCGACGGTCGGTCCCCTCCGGTCGGGGGATCACGCCGAACTCTCAAAATAGTATGCGAGCGCGAACAGCATGTAGACGCCGATCAGCAGCAGCCCTTCGAACCACGTGGTTTCACCGTCCGCAGCCACCGCCCTGACGATAAAAGCGGTGCTTGCGATCGCAAAGAGATCGAGAGGGCTGCCGAAGACGAGGTTCATCGCGTGGCCGATGATCCAAGAGGCCAGCACCAGCACGGGTGCGACCACAAGGGCGATCTGAATCGCCGAGCCGATGCACATGCTGAACACGATGTCCATCTTGTCCTGGCGGGCGAACACCACCGCGGCGAACAGATCACTCGCCGTGCCGACCAGGGCCAGCACGACGACCCCCATGAACACCGGCGACAAGCCGAGCTGCGCCGAGGCGGCTTCGAGCGCGGCCGAGACCAGTTCAGCCTCGATCGCGATCAATGCGGTGCCGGCTGCCATAACGATCAGAGCGCGGGCAAGACTCCATTGAGCCGCGCCGCTTGGAGCGTCCCCGGCGAACACGTCGCGATGGGTGACGAGAGTGTAGACGAGATTGGCGGCATACAGCAGCAGCAGGACAACCGAAACACCCAGGCTCAGGCTTTCGTCGGTCAGCGAAATGTTCGCGCCGGCCCGGGCAGCCCGTTCGGTGACATCGAACACCGCCGGCAGCAAAATGGCGACGACCACCAGAAACAGTAATGTCGAGAGCAGTCCGGCGCTGGCTGGGTTAAAGGTTTGGCGGGTTCGCCTCGTGCCGCCGACCAAAGCCGAAATACCGAGAAACAGCAAAGTGGTGCCGATGATCGAGCCGGTGATCTGGGCTTGGACGACCCGGATCTGCGCGCGAGAGAGGACAAAGAGGGCGAGCACCAGTTCGGCTGTATTCCCAAAGCTGACATTGAGCAGACCGCCGATGGCGCTGCCCGCGCGCTCTGCGAGCTGTTCGGTCGCACGCCGGAGCCAATCCGCGAGAACCGCAATCGCTGCGGCACTAGCGATGAAGACCCAAAGCGGTCGGGCATCGAGCAGGTAGCGCAGGGCAAGCGATAATGGAACAAACAGCAGAAGGGCATAGGACATGGCTGCAACCGAGGGCTCGCTGCGAAAGCCGAAGGAAGACCTCCGGCGAGGGTTCGGATGGTCGGGCGGAGGACCCTTGCCTTTTGATGCTACCAAATGGCAATCGCCCGATTGCGTAATCTCTTGCGGCCGGGCATAAACGCGAACGCGCTGCGCCGATGGAGGACAGAAACGTGGAGCAGCCGATCTCCCAATCCCTTCTCAGCCATCTGCCATGGCTCATCCGGCAGCGGGGCAGGATGACCGCGGCGATCGTTGCCGCTGCGGTTGCTTGTCTGGCGACCATCGGATTGCCCGACGAGCTCAACCTGCTGATACCGTACGATGTCGGCGTGGCTCTCTATATGGCGCTATTCGCTGTCGCGATGGGGCGCGTCTCACCCGAGGACGCGGCCGAGTTTGGGCGCCGCGGCGAGCCAAACAACCGGCTGGCGCTGATTGTTGTCATTGCGATCTCGGTCGCCGGCCTGATCGGTGTCGCCGCGATGCTCAACCATCCGCCCGGCCGGCCGCACTGGGAAATCAATCTCCACATGGCGGCGTCGCTGCTCGCGGTGATCCTCTCCTGGTTCCTGGTGCACATCTATTTCGGGCTACACTACATGCGTCTCTACTACGACGACACCGTCGTCGACGGTAAGACGAGCTATCAAACCGGACTTGAGTTTCCCGAACGCGCGACCGCGGACCTCTGGGATTTCATGTATTATTCCTTTACGATCGCGATGTGCTATCAGACGTCCGACGTCACCATTACCTCCATAAGGATCCGCCGCGTCACCCTTGTGCATGCGATCATTTCGTTTCTGTTCGTCAGCGCGATAATCGGTTTTGTGGTCAACGTCATCTCGAACGTGACATGATGGTTCGCGGCCGGCAGCCAAGCATAGGCAGTGACAATAATTTGCCCGTTGCGGCTCCGCACCGGAGTGTACTGGTTGCGGGCTGGGTTCTTATCGCCGCACTTGGGCCGTTTGCGCCGGCTTCCGCTGCGGCCCAGGTGTTGTTGCAGGTCGGCGCATTTCATGGATTGCCGGGGCTTCACCATTCAGCATTGTCACGCTTTATCGCCGCGCACATGACCGAGGTCAGGC
>JAFAHP010000414.1 GCA_019237175.1 Alphaproteobacteria bacterium | reverse complement strand
GCGGATGAACCAGCACGTCGAGGCCATCCCGATTCAGCATCAACCACGGCACCAGCCGTGGAAACTCGTCAATGGCAAACGCAACCTGGTACATTGCGGTCGGATGCGGCCCGACGGGCTCGTCGTGCCAGTTTCCGAGCCGTGCGGCGAAGCGCTCGGCGATACCCTGGCGCAGGCGCGCCGCCTTCGGGCGGGTTGCAGGATCGTAATAGATGTGCGCGTGGTAGCCCTCTATGCCATCGGGGTCAGCAAAATCTATCGGCATTTCAACCTCCAGCTAGCGCGGCACAGGCAAATTGGACGCTGCGGCCCGGAGTACCTGCTGAATGGGAATAGTATAGGCTCAGCCGTCGAATTTGCTTCCGATTGCGCGCCGGCCGCCAAAGCGGCGACAAAGCCGGGCAGCTGAGGGACCGGGATCGGCGGCCATCGCGGTCCGCTCCCAACGATGACGACGATCATGCGGCAGCCCGACGCCCTGCAGCGCTGCCCATGCCGGCTCGGCTCAAATCACTCTGATTGGGTTGCCGTCGAGAAACGCGACGACGTCTTCAACGATTTGCGGATAGGAACCGCGGTAATTTTCCTCGGTCACATAGCCGATATGCGGAGTGAGAAGCACATTTGGCGCGGTGCGCAACGGATGACCGATCGGCAATGGCTCCTTGTCGTAAACATCGAGCCCGGCATAGGCGAGGCGCCCCTCCTTTAGCGCAGCGATGATCGCCGCGGTGTCGCAGATCGGCCCGCGCGAGGTATTGACGAGAATGGCGCCCGGCTTCATCAGGCCGATTTCGCGAGCGCCGACAAGGCCGCGACTGCGCGGGCTCAAAACAAGATGAACCGAGAGAATATCCGAGCGGCGGAACAACTCGTCCTTGTCGACGCGCTCGACGCGGTGTGCGGCAGCCCGCTCGGCGGTCAGGTTCTGGCTCCATGCGATCACGTTCATGCCAAAAGCGATCCCGACGCGAGCCACGGCGCTGCCGAGCCGCCCAAGGCCGAGGATGCCGAGGGTCTTGCCGGCGATGCGGTGGCCAATGCGGATCTGCCAGCCGCCCTGACGCATGAATTGATGATCCTCGGCGATCCGGCGGGCGGCCCCCAGGATCAGACCCCAGGCGAGCTCAGCCGTGTCTTCGTTGCCGCCCCCCGGACCTCCGGTGCCGCATACTGTGACGCCGCGATCCTTCAGCGCCGACATATCAAAGGAGGCGTTGCGCATGCCGGTGGTGATCAGCAATTTCAGTTTGGGCAGGCGGTCGACGAGCGATTTCGGAAATGGCGTCCTCTCACGCATCGCCGCAACCAGCTCGGAATCGATGAGCGCGCGCACCGCCGCATCCTCATCGGCAAAGGGATGGCGCTCGACGGCAATCTCGACCGATCGGCCGCGGATCGGCGACCAATCCGCCATCGCAAGCGCCACACCTTGGTAATCGTCGAGAATACTCAGCCGCATCGTCGCTCTCCTCTTTCTCAATTCGGCGGCCGATTAAGCCCCATAGCTTGCTGCAGGTTCTGATCGAGCTTGTCGAGGAATTGGTTTGTGGTCAGCCATGGATGATCGGCGCGGATCAGGATCGCCAGATCGCGCGTCATGTCGCCGGCCTCGACCGTGCCGATGCACACTTTTTCGAGATTTTCGGCAAAGCGCACCACCTCGGGCGTGTTGTCAAAGGTGCCGCGGTAGCGCAACCCGCGCGTCCAGGCGAAGATCGACGCGACCGGGTTGGTCGAAGTCTCTCTTCCCTGCTGGTGCTGGCGATAGTGCCGGGTGACGGTGCCGTGCGCCGCCTCGGTCTCGACCGTCTTGCCGTCCGGGGTCAGCAGCACCGAGGTCATCATGCCGAGCGAACCGAAGCCCTGGGCCAAGCTGTCGGACTGCACGTCGCCGTCGTAATTCTTGGCGGCCCAGATAAACCCGCCATTCCACTTCGGCGCCAGCGCCACCATGTCGTCGATCAGCCGGTGCTCGTAGGTGAGATTGCGCTTTTTGAACTCGGCAGCGAATTCGTTGTCGAATACCTCCTGAAACAGATCCTTGAAACGGCCGTCATAGGCTTTGAGGATCGTGTTCCTGGTCGACAAAAATATCGGCCAGCCGCGCTGTAACGCAAAATTGAACGACGAGCGGGCAAACCCCTTGATCGACTCGTCGAGATTTGAACTCGTCCATCCGCCCCCTGTCGGGGGTGATGCGGGCGCATTTGACACCGACCTCGTACTGCTTGATCGCATCGTTCGCATCGACGGTGATCTGGTCATCGGTGGGCTGCCCCCGGCGGCTCCACTTGACACCGCGTCAGAGAGCGGCGAGCGCAGCGTTCAGCGTCGCACTCGGCCGCATCGCCGCCGATGTCTTAGCCTGATCGGGCAGATAATAACCGCCGGTATCCACCGGCTTACCCTGCGCTGCGATCAGCTCAGCATTGATCTTGGCCTCGTTGGCCGCCAGCGCCTCCGCCAGCGGTTTGAAGCGG
>JAFAHP010000796.1 GCA_019237175.1 Alphaproteobacteria bacterium | reverse complement strand
ATCTGTGGTGAGGCGAGCGTGACCCCGCGCGGTCGCGTGCGCGCCCCTTAGATGCAGGCCGAGGTCACTTTCCTGACCCGGCGCGGGGCCGCGGTCATACGGAAATCTCAAATTGTCAGCGGGGAGAGCATCCGGTTTGGCCGCGGTACCGACAGCGAGGTGCCGCTTCCGGATATCCGTGTCGAAATTGCGGCGGCCGCCCTCAGCCAACGTGCAGAGGGGCTCTTTATCGAGAAGCTCGGCGACGCACCATTGCTGGTCCGGGGCTCGAGCACAGTATCAGAACGGGTCGCCCCCGGCGACGAGATACTGATCGGCCCCTACAAAGTCGTTCTCACAGAACCGCCTGCGGGTGTCGACGCGGCGCTCTCGGTCGAACTGATGCAGCCGCTGGGCGACACCCTTCAGCGGCTGACGGCAGGAAGCCGTCTTCGACTGGACCAGACCCATTGGAGCAAGCGCGGCGCGTCCTGGGCGGCTTTTCTGTTGCTGATTGGCCTCTGCTTAGCTGTTCCAATTGCACTCTATTCGCGGGAATCTGGCAAGCCGCCGAGCCCATCCGCGCCTGGTGCGGGCGGATCCACCTTTCTCGGGATAGCCTGGAACCCCGGGGAGTTGTCCAACCCGCACCGGTATTTCGCGCAGCATTGCGCCACGTGTCACGAGAACTCGTTCACCTCGGTGAAGGATTCCGCGTGTTTGACGTGTCATGCCGCGATCGGCAATCATATCGAGGCGGCTGAGCTCGGGGATTTCGCATCGGCACACGAGGACCTGCAGGGGACGCGATGCGCAGAATGCCACCAGGAACATCGCGGTTTGCGCAGCCTGGTGATTCGAGAGGGCGCACTTTGCGTCCAATGCCATCGTTCGCTCGCAGAGGCGGCGCCAAAGGCTGAAATTCGCGATGTCCGCGGCTTCCCCGACGGACACCCGCAGTTCCGCGTCTCCCTCGTTGCCGACGCGGCGCAGCGCAGCACCCGGCGGGTCGTTCTCGGCAGCGATCCCAAGCCCGTCGACCATCCCAATCTCACATTTTCCCACGCCGCCCATCTCGTCCCCGAGGGCTTTCCCGCGCTCGGCTACAAGCCAATGGTGTGCGCCGACTGCCACGTTCCGGAGCCTGGCGGCGAGGGTTTTTTGCCGATTACATACGAAGGCCAATGCCAGCACTGCCATGCGCTGAGGTTCGATGCCGAGCTGCCTTGGCAACAGGTGCCGCATGGCGACGATGCCAGAGTGGAAGCCGAGATCGAGGGATATTACGCGATCATTGCAGTCAACCGCGGCGTCCCCTCACCGTCGGCGCCGGAGATCGAACGCCGGGTGCCGGGCAGCGCGGCGCCACCGGAAAGTGAGCCGCCAGGGCGGCGCGCTTGGGTCAGACAGCAGACTGCCCGGGCGCTCGGGATCGTCTTCGACGAGAAGCGCGGCTGCTACTACTGCCATATCCCCGACCCCGCCCGGGGGCAGTTTCGCGTCGCCCCCGTCATGTTGCTCACCCGCTTTCTAGCGCCAGCCCGATTCGACCACGCCAAGCACGCGCCGATCGATTGCGGCGAATGCCATGACGCCCGGAAATCGCAGGCGAGCGGCGATGTCCTGATTCCGGGCATCGAAACGTGCGTGACTTGTCACGGAACGGAGACGGCTTCTTTCAAAGTGCAATCAACCTGCACTTTCTGCCATATTTTCCACCGGAAAGAGCTAGGGCCCATGCGCCAGATCGCGGAGAGCGAGAAATGATGGCCAGGACAGGCTCCCGGCTGCGCGCGGCGGCGCAACTGTCCCGCCGAGCGGTAATCGCGCTGCCGGTTACGGCGGTCGTGTCGAGCGGCGCTCGATGGGCCGAATCAGAGACCATGTCGGGTGGGGCTACTTTGCCGCGCCTGTCATATTCGGGGACCGAGCTCGCTCCGGTCATCGTCGACCGCGCTTTTGTCAACATCAGCGTCAAGGTTGACCTTGCCGGCGACCGCCCGATCGCGACCTACATGGCGGCGCGGCCTCGGGGAATGCCGGCGCTCCAGTGCACCCCCGGCGGGTGGGTAGCGTGGGATCAGCGAACAGCAAGCTTGATCGACAATCGGTTCGCATCCTCGGCCGGGTATCTCTTCTTTGTCGTCATCGGGGCAAATTTCCGAAGGCAAAGCTTTCCGATGTCGCTCGAGGTCGCCTATCGGACGCCGGCAGGGGTGAAATTTGGGGTTCTCACCATGATGGCCCAAAAATGAATTCGAGGTTCAGGGGAAACGCGCTTTCTCACCCTTTGTGCCAAGTCGTGGTCGCCGTGCTCATTGTCCTGGGTGCGGCCGCACCCAGTTGTGGTGGCGGAGGCGGCGGCGGAAGCAGCGATCAAATCTCCGCGGCGCCGGAGACCGCACCATCGTCACCTTCGCAGCCGGCTGCGACCCCCGCGCCCTCGCCTTCCGTGAACTTGACCGAGAGTGACGTCACTACAATCGTCATCCAGGCGGTCAACCAGGCCACCGCCCTCGGCGCACCGGCGACGATCGCCGTTGTCGACCGCGTCGGCAATGTGTTGGAGGTAACCCAGATGGCCGGTGCCCCGCCAATGGCGACGATCACATCGAGGACCGGAGTGGCGACGACCTCCATACCGCCGCCGCCGGAGAACGGGCTCGAAGGCGTCACGGTACCGACCACCTTGGCTGCCATTTCCAAGGCCCTGACAGGAGCCTACCTTTCCTCCTCGCAAGGGAATGCGTTCTCGACGCGCACCGCCAACCAGATCATCCAGCAACACTTCGACCCGGGTGTCGCCGGCACCCCGTCCGGACCGCTGTTCGGCGTGCAGTTCAGCCAGCTGCCGTGCTCGGATTTCAACACGGTTGCACCGACCACGGCCGGCGCCACCAATGCCGGCCCGCATCGCTCCCCGCTTGGCTTCGCCGCCGATTCGGGGGGCCTGCCGATTTACAAGAACGGAATGCTGGAGGGCGGCATCGGGGTGATGTCGGAAGCGACCTACTCGCTCAATCTCGACGTGTTTAATGTGCCGATCGACAATGACGAGGTTATCGCGATCGCCGGGGTTACGGGCTACGAGGCGCCTTCCAACATTACGGCGCCGAACATCGCCGTGAACG
>JAFAHP010000719.1 GCA_019237175.1 Alphaproteobacteria bacterium | reverse complement strand
AGGAGGCCATCATGTCCCTTGCGAGGGTCGCCGCCGCATTCGCTGGCGTGCTGTTGTCCGCAACCCTTGTTCAGGCGAGTGATACCAAACCCGCCATCGTCTTCGATACCGGCGGCAAGTTCGACAAATCCTTCAACGAAGGTGTTGCCTATGGCGCCGAGCGCTTCAAGAAGGAAACCGGCATCGAACCGATCGAGTTTGAGGTCACCAACGACACCCAGTTCGAGCAGGCGCATCGCCGCTTCGCCCAGCGCGGAAGCGCTCTGATCATCGGTGTGGGCTTCGACCAGGGAGTGCCGGTGGAAACGGTGGCAAAAGAATTTCCCGCCGTGCATTTCACAATCATCGACGCGGTGGTGAAGCAGCCGAATGTGCAGTCGGTGCTGTTCAAGGAGCAGGAAGGCTCTTTCCTCGTCGGCATGGCCGCAGCGCTCGCCTCAAAGACTGGCAAGATCGGCTTCATCGGCGGCATGGACATTCCGCTGATCCGCCGCTTCGCATGCGGTTACCTCCAGGGTGCCAAATACGCCAACCCGAACATCGAAGTAATTCAGAACATGACCGGCACCACGCCCGCGGCCTGGAATGACCCGGCGCGCGGTGGCGAATTGGCCACGGGGCAGTTCGACCGCGGCGTTGACGTCGTCTACGCGGCCGCTGGCGGCACCGGGATCGGTGTCTATCAAAAGGCCAAGGATGCCGGAAAGTTGGCGATCGGCGTCGATTCCAATCAAAACTACCTGCAACCCGGGACGATGCTGACCTCGATGGTCAAGCGCGTGGACCTCGCGGCCTACAACAGCCTCATGGCGGAGAAAGCTGGCGCCTGGCAACCCGGCGTCAGCGTGCTGGGTCTCAAAGAAGGCGGCGTCGACTGGGCCGTCGATCAATACAATGAAAATTTGATCACCCCGGAAATGAAGGCCAAGGTCGAGCAAACCAAGACGGATATCATCGAGGGCAAAATAAAGGTGCAAGACTACATGGAAGCCAACACCTGTTCGGCGTGAGAAGCTACAGCCAGCGCGAGTTCGCGGGAAAAAGCCCCTCTCCGCCCTTCAGGGGGGAGAGGGAGGGGCCCAGGCGCGTCAGTGCCGGGGAGGGTGAGGTGGGCGGCGCCGCAAGCTGCCTCATCGGCCGCCCTCACCCTTCTCTCTCCCCCCGGCCGGCGGGGGGAGAGGGTCAAAAAGCTGGCCGTCGGAGGTAAATTTGGCGGCAAGACAGAGCGGGCGTATGGAAGGATGCACCGCTGCGCTGCCCCCCGCCGTCGAACTGCGTCATATCGATAAGTGCTTTGGCACCGTTCACGCCAACCGCAACGTTTCGCTCAGTATCGCAGCGGGATCGATCACCGGCATCGTCGGAGAGAACGGCGCCGGCAAATCAACCTTGATGAGCATCCTCTACGGGTTTTACCAGGCCGACAGCGGCGAGATCCTGATCAACGGGCAACCCGCTGTCATTGCCAGTTCCGCCGATGCCATCGCACTCGGCATCGGCATGGTGCACCAGCATTTCGTGCTCGTCGACACCTTCACAGCGCTCGAAAATATCATGCTCGGCGGCGACGGTGGCGTGCTGCTACGGCGCGGTGCGGCATCGGCCCGCGCGGAAGTTGCGCGGCTTGAGCGCGAGTATGGCCTTGGCGTCGATCCCGGTGCGGTGGTCGCAGACTTGCCGGTCGGTGCGCTGCAGCGGCTCGAAATCCTGAAGGCGCTTTACCGCCACGCCCGTATCCTGATCCTCGACGAGCCGACCGGCGTCTTGACGCCGCAGGAAACGGATCAGCTCTTTCGCATACTGTCCGCGCTGCGATCACGCGGCACAACAATCATTCTGATCACGCACAAATTGCGTGAAATCATGGCGGTCACTGACGAGGTCTATGTGATGCGCGCCGGCGCCGTCGTCGCTCATCGCCGCACCGACACAACCAATCCGGTCGAATTGGCGGAATTGATGCTCGGGCGCAAGGTTCGGCTGACTGTTGACAAGGGAACCAATCGCTTCGGCGCCGCGCAACTCGTCGCCGAGGGGCTGACCCTGCGTGACGAGAGCGGTGTGACCCGCGTCGATGGGGCCAGCTTTTGCCTCCGCGCCGGCGAGATCGTCGCTATCGCCGGTGTCAGCGGCAACGGCCAGAGCGAATTGCTCGAACTGCTCGCCGGCATCCGGCCACCGACGGCCGGTCGCTTTATCGCCAATGGTCGGTTGATCTCCCCGGAGACGCCGTGCACCCCCGCGGAAATGCGAGCGATCGGAGTCGCCCACGTGCCCGAGGACCGTCAGCGATTGGGTCTGGTCACTGCGTTCGTTGCCAGCGAGTCGGCTATTCTCGGCTATCAGCGCGATCGCGGCTATTCCCGTTGGCTGCTGCTGATCAAGCAGCGTCTGTTGCATCATTGCGAGCTGTTGATGGAGCGGTTCGATGTGCGCCCGCGAGCGCCAATGCAGCTCTCTGCTCATTTTTCCGGCGGCAACCAGCAGAAACTGGTCATCGCCCGTGAAT
>JAFAHP010000006.1 GCA_019237175.1 Alphaproteobacteria bacterium | reverse complement strand
CGACCACATCGCTCTCCTCGACCATTTGCACATCGATAAATGCCACCTTTACGGCCAATGCATCGGCGGGTCCTTCATCATCAATATGTTGAAGCGTCACCCCGGGCGGGTGCAATCCGCGGTCATGGCGCAGCCGATTGGCCGTGTCGGACCGATGGCGCCCGGCCGTCCCGCCCGCTTCAACGCCTGGGCCGAGGCGCTCGAAGATCACCCCGAGGCGACACCGCAGGTGCTCGATGCGTTGTGCCAAAACCTTTACGCGGCGGGTTTCGTCTATTGCGCCGACCGCGAGTTTGTGAAGACGATCAGAACGCCATGCGTGGTGCTCGCGGGCAATGACGAAGCCCACCCCTACCCGATCTCCGAGGAGCTCTCGAAACTGATCCCGAATTGCGAGTTTACCCCGGAGTGGAAGACCGAGCCGGCCCTGACCACCGCCAAAGCCCGCGTCAAGGAGTTCCTTGCCAAACACACCCCGGCACGGGCTTAGCCGCGCCGCATCACCGCCACCCAAACCTGCCCCTATCGAGGGGGAGGGCTTAGCGCTTTGGAAGAAGAGACGCCGATGCCTGCACCCTATGAAAAGCACCGCGCCCAACTGAAAGCGATCCTACTCGCCTGGGGGATGCCGGAGGACAACGCCGAGACGACCGCCGACATTCTCGGCTGGGCTGATCTGCACGGGGTCGACAGCCACGGCATCTCGATGATCCCGGGCTACGACCGGGCGCGCCGCAGCGGCCGTGCCAATATGCAGGCCCGCCCGCAAATCATCAAACAAACGCCGGTCTCGGCACTGATCGACGGTGATGGCGGGCTCGGCCATGTGCCGGCGCGGTTTGCGATGCAGGTGGCGATCGACAAGGCCAAGCAGTCGGGGATCGCGATCACCGCGGTGCGCAATTCGGCGCATTTCGGCGCCACCGGCTACTACACCCTGATGGCGGCCAGAGAGGGGCTGATCGGCATCGCCTGTACCAGCAATTCCCTCGCCCAGGTGGCTCCCACCTTTGGCAAGGAAGCCAAGCTCGGCACCGACCCTTGGTCGTTTGCCGCGCCCACTGCTGACAGCGAGCCGTTTCTGCTCGACATGGCGACGACAACCGTGGCGGCCGGGCGCATCCGCAACAAGGCGAATGAAGGGTTGCCATGCCCGCCGGGCTGGGTACTCGACAAAAACGGGATACCCAGCACCGATCCGGCCGAGGCGCGCGAAAAGGGCGGGTTTTTGACTTCGCTCGGCGGCACGCCGGACGGGTCGAGTTACAAGGGCTATGGGCTTGCCGTGATGGTCAACATCCTGGCCGCATGCCTGCCGGGTTCGACGCTGATCACCGATCCGTTGTCCGGCAAGCCGGAGGGTAACGGCATCGGCCATTGTTTTATCGCGATCGATCCGGCCCTATTCCGCGACCCCGGCGACTTCACCGCCGACGTCACTCGGCTGTGCAACGATCTACGCGCAACCACGCCGATGGATCCGGTGCAACCGGTCATGGTCGCCGGCGACCCGCAATGGATCTACGCCAAAAAGCGAATGCAGGAAGGGATCCCGGTCGGAGCCGGCCTCCTCAACCAGATCCGACAGGTCGCACAGGCCTGCGCCGCCCCGTGGGTCTTGGATTGACCTGCGCCGCGAGGATCCCGCCACCCAGCCCTCTTCCCGCCCCACCCTGCCGCGCGACGTCCTCCATGGCGCCTCCCGCGCCTTGTTGATCGCGGCGAGCACGCGGCGCGGGGTGATCGGGGTTTCGTTGAGCTCAGGCCCATCTGGGGCGCCGATGGCAGCGAGCGCGTCGCGCCTGATGCTGCCCGGCGAAGCAATTCCGGCCCGAACCGCCTTTTATTCCCGGCAGCGAGGGCGCGGGAGAGATCGTCGCTGTTGTGGGCCGCTGACTATTTAGGTATCGGCCATTGCACCCAAAATGGGTGCAGCGTATTTAACCTTCCATGCGCGTCATAGCCCGACGGACACTGCGGGAGTTCGTCGAGTCTCGCGCCGGATATGCCGACCAGCCCGCGTTAAAGGCTGCCCTTGATGCGTGGTTTGCCGAGGTGCGACGAGCAACATGGTCTAGCACGGCTGATGTCAAGCGCCTGTACCGAACTGCCAGCATAATTGCGAGCAATCGGATCGTTTTCAACATAAGGGGCAATGCGTACCGGTTGGTGGTCGCCGTCGATTTCGAGAAAGGAATTGTGTGGATCAAATGGCTCGGAACGCATCGCGATTACGATCGGATCGACGTCAGGGAGGTTGGTCATGAGTGAAATCAAGCCGATCCGAAACGAAGCGGATTACGAGGCTGCCCTCGTGGAGGTCGAGCGGCTGTGGGGTGCGAGCTCTGGGACCCCTGAGGGCGATCGGCTCGACGTATTAGCGACGCTGATTGATGCCTATGAGAGCAAGCACCACCCGATCGACCCTGCCGATCCGATCGAGGCGATCAAGTTCCGTATGGAGCAGCAGGGGCTTACCCGGAAGGATCTCGAAAGCATCCTCGGCACCCGAACACGCGTCGCTGAAGTGCTGAACCGTCGCCGCGGTCTGTCGATCAATATGATCCGAAATTTGCACGAACGGCTTGGAGTCTCAGCAAAGGTTCTGATCCAGCCCTCCTCGCCACCCGGTCACAAAGACCAATTTCACGACGCTGATTATCGTAATGAGGAGAATGTGAAAAATAGCAACCGAGGAGATTTCGACAAAATTGTCGATTTTATCCAGACACGATGGCCCGGATATATGCATGCGGTTTATCAACTGGCCATGCTCAAAGTCGTGATCGCCAAAGACCGGGCTTCCGTTGTCGATATTGCGGAATCAATTTCTAAAGATGACTCCGACAACGACGGTAAAAATTATGTAAAGAAAGTTAGGGAGGTAGTCGGAAAAGTCCTCGAACGACACGGACTCGTGGTAAGAAAGGGAGATGAGTTTGAGCTTGTTCACAATCAATTGACGCGTGAGCAGAGGCAGGAGTTGATACGCCGCTGCGATACCGCAATCTGCGCTTATTCGGCTAGAATACCTTAGTCAACTTTGTTCTGCGTTCCTGAGATATCTCGGAACGACTGCGCATCAAGGCCTAACTTGCGGAGAGCGTTCCCGCGCCTTCTTGATCGCGGCCACCACGCGGCGGGGCGTGATCGGGGTTTCGTTGACCTCGGCGCCGATCGCGGCAAGTGCGTCGCGCACCGCGTTGGCGATCGCTGCCGGCGGTGCCACCGCACCGCCTTCGCCCATCCCCTTCATGCCGTATTCGGTGGCGATCGCCGGCGTGTGCAGATGCCCGATCTTGATCGCCGGCAGTTCAGCGGCGCCCGGCAGCAGATAATCGGCCAAGGTCCCCGCCAATGGCTGGCCGTGGTCGTCGTAGGGGATCTCCTCGTAAAGGGCGGTGCCGATGCCCTGCACGACGCCGCCGCGGATTTGGCCCTCGACGATCATCGGATTGACCATGGTCCCGCAATCCTCGGCGACGGCATAATCAAGGAGTTCGACCGACCCGGTCTCCGCGTCGACGGCGACAACGGCCCCGTGCGTCGCATAGGAGAACACGCCGGTGCCGATGCCGGGCTCATAGGTTGCGGTTGCGTCGAGCAGCGGGTCGACTCCGGGTGGCAGCCCATCCATTCGCAAATGCGCAATTTTGGCGATCTCGGCGATCGTCACCGAGCCTTGCGGGCCTTGGACAACGCCGTCGGCGCAGCGCACCGCGGTCACCTCGCACTGCAACAAATGCGCGCCGATTTGGCAGAGCTTGTCGCGTAACAGGCGGCTCGCACGCGCGACCGCACCCCCCGACATCACCATGCTGCGCGAGGCGAAGGTGCCAAAGCCAAAGGCGGTCGATTCGGTGTCGCCGTGGCGCACCGCGATCCGCACCGGGTCGATGCCGAGCTCATGATGGGCAATCTGCGCCAGCGCCGTTTCAAGCCCTTGGCCATGCGACTGGATGCCGACCATCAGCACCAGGCTGCCGTCGGGCAAGATGCGCGCAGTACAGCTCTCGAACCCGGGCACGATCGCAGCACCGCGGGCGACAAACTCGGCGGCACCATGTGCCGTCTGCTCGGCAAACGAGGCAAAACCGGTGCCGATCAGCCTTCCATCCGACTCGCCCTGCCGTTGGCGGGTGCGCAGTTCGGGCAAATCGAGCAATTGCGCGCACAGCCGCACGCTTTGCGGATAATCGCCGTTGTCAAAGCGCATGCCGCCGACCGTCGTGAACGGCATCTGCTCCGGCCGAACCATGTTCAATTCACGCACGTCGACCGGGTCGCGACCGAGAGCCCGCGCCACCTCGTCAATCGTGCGCTCGATCGCAAAGCATGCTCCCGGCCGGCCGACCCCGCGATAGGGGCCGAGCGGCGCCTTGTTGGTCGCGACAGTGGAGGCGCGACAGCGATAATTGGTGATCGCATACGGTCCCGGCAGGTTGCGGGCTGCCATCGCCGCTTCCTGATACGGCCCCTGCGGCCACAGCCCATAAGCGCCGGCGTCGACGATGATTTCGGCATCGAGACCGAGAATGCGCCCCTCTCGGTCGGCATAGGCGGTGATTTTGTAATGGTGGTCGCGGGTATGCGCTGCGGTCAGCAAATGCTCGGTGCGGTCCTCGACCCAGCGAATGGGATGGTCGAGTTCGAGCGCCAGTGCTGCAAGTACGATCTCTTCCGGATAGAGCCGCGCCTTGGGGCCAAAACCGCCGCCGACATCGGGGGCGACGACGCGCAGCCGGCGCAGGTCAAGCCCGAGAAATTCGCCGAGCGCTACCCGCAAGGTGTGCGGCGTCTGGGTCGAGGCGTAGACCACGATCTCGTCGAGCCGCCAGTCCCGGTAGGCGAGCACCGCGCGGCCTTCGAGCGGTGCGCCCGACTGCCGGTTCATGCGGTATTCGCGCTGGATCGTAATGTCGGCGGCGCCCGCCGCCGCGTCGATGTCGCCGCTCTCGAAGACGCGCTCGCTAAAAAGGTTGTCGCCCCAGCCGTCGTGCACCGGGTGGCGGCTGCCGCGCATGTCGCGCGGGGCCGCGACGACCGCGTCGAGCACCTCGTAATCGACGCTGACTAATGCGGCCAGATCCTCGGCCTCGGCGCGGGTGGGTGCCAAGCAAGCGGCGATCGCGTCCCCGACATAGCGGACCTTGTCGGTGGCAAGCGGCGGCCACAAAGGCGCCTTTGTTCCCGGCGCCTGGGTCTCCACCCGGATCGGTTTGATCCGCGGCAAGTCGGCAGCGGTGAACACCCGGCGCGCCGCGTCCGAGGGCACGTTAATGCCGCGGATCCGCGCGTGAGCATGCGGGCTGCGGACAAATGCCACCTCTCTCGTACCCGGCAATTTGATGTCGGGCACGAACTCGCCGCGACCGTGGAGATGCCGCTCGTCCTCGCGGCGTAACAGCGAGGCGCCGATCCCCCAGGCCTCATTCGGCATCGGGTGGTCCTTTCGCTGCTGCCACCGCAGCTTCGGCGATCGCGGCGACGATGTTGGTGTAGCCCGTACAACGGCAGATGTTGCCCGCCAGGCCGAGACGGATCTCGGTTTCGGAGGCGGCACGACCGCGGCGGATCAGATCGTGCGCCGTAATCAGCATTGCCGGCGTGCAAAACCCGCATTGCAAACCGTGGCGGCGATGGAACGCCTCCCGCAACGCCGTCATTACCGGGTCACTCCCAAACCCCTCGATGGTGCGCACCTGACACCCGTCGCAGGCGACCGCCAAGGTCAGGCAGCTGCGCACCGGCTCGCCGTCGACAAGGATTGTGCACGCACCGCACACGCCGTGCTCGCAGCCGAGATGCGTGCCGGTCAAATTGCGCGGCTCACGCAGATAATCGGCGAGCGACAGCCGCGCCGGCACATCGTCGGCGATCTGGGTGCCGTTGATGGTGAGGCGGATCGCGGTCATGCCGTCACCTGTTGCAGCGCGCGGGCTGCCGCGACGATGTTGAGATGGCGCTGGAAGTCATCGAAATGGCGATCGGCGGCACGGTCGAGGTCGGCGGCCACCGCACCCCGCAACCTATCGGGATCGCTACGCCCTTCGGCCAGCACTTGCGAGGCCGCGGCCAGCACGATCGGCGGACCGTTTGCGGCGCCAAGAACGATGCGACAAAACCGGCGGGCCGGGTCGGCAACGGCAACCGCGAGCGCATTGGCAAATTCGCCCGATTTGCGGGCGAGCTTTACGTAGCCCCAGCGGGCACCGGGCGACAATTTCGGAATCCGGACATTCTCGAGGATCTCATCCTCAGCGAGTTGGGTTTCGTAGATCCCGGTCGAAAAGCCGGCGCAGTTGAGCGAGCGCCGCCCGCGCGGGCTAGCTACCGTGATCTCGCCATCGAGTGCGGCAAACACCGCCGGCCATTCCGCCGCGGGGTCGGCAAGCGCCAGGCTGCCGCCGATCGTGCCGCGGTTGCGGATCGCACGATAGGCGAGGCTCGCGGCGGCGCGCGGCATCAACCCGCGCGACGGGTCGGGAACCCGCGTGTCCTCGATCATCGCATGCGTGATGCCGGCGCCAAGGATCACGCGGTCGACGCCGTCCACCGCGGCCGCCAATTCCGGCAACCGGGCGATGTCGATCAGCAGCGCCGGGGCTGCGATCCGGAGGTTCATCAGTGCCAGCAGCGATTGACCGCCGGCGAGCAGCCGTGCCTCGCCGGAGCTCTTGGCCAACAGCGCCATGGCCTCGCCAAGGCTTTGCGGGCGGACATAATCGAAGGCCGGAGCTTTCATTGACCAGGGCCGGCACGCAGAGAAACTTCTTCCCCGGACAGCCGCAATAGCCGCGGAGAAGGCTGCGAACTGCACCACCTGCCGCCGGCAGTGTCAATCGCCAACCTCCGGCATCGCCAGAGCCTCCGGACATGGCATAAGATCTGTTCGTGGCGGCGGTCGGAGGGCATTGCCGATGATCGATGAGATACCGAGCCGCACTTTGGGTTTTGTGCTGAACGACGTCGCGCGCCTGCTACGCAAACGGTTCGAGCAGATGGCGCGCGCCGCGGCGCTTGGCCTCACGCGGGCGCAGGCTGCGGTGCTGGCCAATCTCGCGCGCCAGGAAGGCGTCAACCAAGTAAGTTTGGCGCAGATCCTCGAGTTGGAGCCGATCACGCTCGCCCGGCTTCTCGACCGGTTGCAGGCAGCGGGGCTGATCGTACGCCGACCGGATCCGAAAGACCGCCGCGCCCATCTGCTCTACCTGACAGAGGCGGCCTATCCGCTGCTCGACCAGATTTTCGCCTTGGCGGCCGAAGTGCGCGAGGACGCTCTCGCCGGCATCCCCGAACCCGACCGCAACCGGCTGCTCGATATGATGATCGCGATGCGGGCGAACCTGATCGAACGGGCCGAAACCGAAAATTCGGGCGCAACAGCCGCCGCCGGGCGCGGTCGCTGACGGCGCAGCTTTTATCGGGCGGGACGCCCGGTTATATAAATACAGCTGCCGAGGACGGATAGCGGCGCATCCACCATCGGCCGCCATACCCGATCCGGCTATTCAGGCCAAGCGAAAGAGGAGGACCCGACCATGTCAGCGGTACCGCAAACCCGCGAATCCGGGTTCAAGACCAACCCCGACTACAAGATCACCTTCGAACCGTCGCCACGGCGCGTGCGCGTCACCTTTAATGGTACAACCATCGCCGACAGCACCAATGCGCATCTCTTGTTCGAGACGCGCCATTTGCCGGTCTATTACTTCCCGCGGTCGGATGTGCGCATGGATTTGCTGGCGCCGACCGACCATCATACCTTTTGCCCGTACAAGGGCACCGCGTCCTATTGGACGATCAAAGTGGGTGACAGGCCCTCCGAAAACGCGGTGTGGGGCTACCCCGACCCGTTCGAGGAGGTCGCCCAAATCAGCGGTTTTGTCGCATTCTATTGGGACCGCGTCGACCACTGGTACGAAGAAGATGAGGAAATCTTTGTCCACGCCCGCGACCCCTACAAGCGGGTCGACGTGATCCAGTCCTCGCGTCCGGTGCAGATCATCCTCGGCGGTGAAACCGTGGCCGAAACCCGGCGCGCCCGCTTTCTGTTCGAAACGCGGCTGCCGACGCGCTACTACCTGCCGGCGGAAGATGTGCGCATGGATCTGTTGATCCCGAGCGACAAGATCACGCGCTGCCCGTACAAGGGCCAGGCCCGGTATTATTCGGTGAAGATCGGTGATCGGTTATTCGAGGACATCGTGTGGAGCTATGCCGATCCGATTCCCGAATGCCCGAAGATCAAGGGCTATCTGTGCTTTTACAACGAGCTCGTCGATGAAATCCGGGTCGACGGCAAGGCAGTGCCGCGCCCGGTAACCCCATGGTCCAAGGACTGGAAGGAAAAAGC
>JAFAHP010000253.1 GCA_019237175.1 Alphaproteobacteria bacterium | reverse complement strand
GAAGCCGCCGTCATCGCTGACCAGAAACAGGCAGGTCGCGGCGATTTCGTCGACATGCCCCTGCCGGCCCAAGGGGATGCCGGCGGCGTTCGGCACCCGCCCGTGATACCATTCGGGGTTGTCGCGCCGGGTGTCGATGCTGCCGGGCGAGACAACATTGACGCGGATGTTGTGCGCGGCGAATTCGGCCGCCAAGCTGCGCGCCAACCCGATCAGTCCCATCTTTGCCGCCGAGACGTGCGCCCGTCCGCTGCCGCCGGTATAGGCGCCGTCGCCAACAAAAAACAGGACGCGGCCGTAGCGGTTGTTGACCATGCTCTCGATGACCGCCTTGGTGCAGTAAATCGCACCGTCGAGAACAACGCCGCGCACCCGCTCCCAATCCTCGATCGTCACCTCGGGGAACGGCTTGTGCGGGCGGATCGCGGCGTTGTTGACCAGTATGTCGACGCGGCCGAATTCGGACATCGCCCGCGCCACCATCCGATCGACCTCGTCCTTTTTGGCGACATCGGCGAGAACGGCAATCGCCTTGACGCCGCGCTCGCGAACCTCGTGTGCCACCGCCTCGGCCTCAGTCTCGTTGCGGCGGGCGTTGACGACGATGTGCGCTCCTTCGCCGGCGAATTTGAGCGCCGTCGCCCGGCCGATGTTGCGGCCCGAGCCGGTGATCAGCGCCACTTTTCCTTCAAGTTTCCCCATCTCGACACCCCTCGCTGGCAAATTCGAACACGTATCCCATGGTTATTTCATCGGGCCCGCCCTTCCCGCAAACCGCCGGCCTCGAGCAGTCTGACCGCCCTTCCGTAGACCTCATGGCGGGATGCGGCGGCGCAAAAGCGGTGATCCGCGGTGAGGAACGTGGCGCGCTCAGCCAGTGCCGCTGCGAGATAGAGGCTGTCATAAACGGTCTGTTCGAGATCGGATGCAATGGTAAAAGCGGCGGCGACATAATCAGCTGCCGGAAGAAGCTCGACCGGCGCTGCGAGGATAGCCGAGAGCCCTGCTGCCGCGAGTTCCCGCTCGATCTTTCCGCGCCGAACCTTGGTCCACAGCACATTGGCGCACTCGACGATGATCAGATCGGGTGCGGCCAGCGTCTCGGTGACCAGCAATTGCCTGGCGGCTTCCGACCCATCTTCGTCGATGACCCATTTCAGCGCGACACTCGCGTCGATGACGACGTTCACGGCTCGTCGCGGCGGCGGTCGCGCCGAAGATCGGCGACGACTGACTCGTCTCCCGGACGACCGATTGCCTTCCGGATCTCGTCGAGCCGTCGGACCGCATCGTCGCGATCGAGCCCGACAGCTTTGGCCAGTGCGCGGCGCGCCTGCTCCTCTGTCGAGGTACCGGATGCAGCAGCCCGCTTGCGCAAGGCGGCCAGCACCGCGGCATCGATATTGCGGATTAAGATTTGTCCCATAGCAACAATTTATGCTGAAGCCGATATCATTGCAATCAATATCGGGCCGTCGCAGAGGGCAAGGGGTTCACAGCAGGCTGCCGAGGAGCTGTCTTCAATGATTGACGATCTGCGGAAGGATTGGCTTCCACCCGCTCGCGCATTGAACACAGGCTCCCGCGTGCTAGGCTCGGCGCAGTGGGTCGAGACAGCCGAGGAGAAAGCAATGGCAAAGTCACGCGGAACCGGGCTCTTGATGGTGTGGGCCGACATCGATCCTGAATTCGAAAGCGATTTCAACCGCTGGTACAATGAGGAGCATGTCCCGCGGATGTTGGAAATCCCCGGATTTTTGAGTGCGGGCCGCTATCAGGCGGTCAAGGGCGGGCCGAAGTACCTGGCGATCTACGAACTCGAGGACCACAACGTGCTGCGCAGCTCGGCCTATCTCGACTCGCAAAAATACCAGCCCTCGGCCTCGCGGCAGAAAAGCGGGACGAGTCGGATCGGGCGCAATTTTCTGCGCAACGGCTATCGTCAGATCTTTCCCGTCCATACCCAGCCGATCGACCAAATCGCCGAAATGGCGCCGGTGCTGCAGATGGGCCGGATCGACGTGCCGGCTGCGATCGAAGAGGAATTCAACGATTGGTACAATACCGTTTACATCCCCGGTTATCTGACGGTACCGGGTTGTATGAACGCGCGCCGCTATGTCGCCGTCGAAGGCCAGCCGAAATATCTGACGCTTTACGAATTCGAGCACGTGCGGGTGCCGGAAACCGAGGCGTGGACCCGTACGCGCGAAAGCAATCCGTGGACTCACCGGGTTCGGCCGTATTTGCGCCATGACGAGGGTTCGCCCGGCGTCTATCAGCGGATTTATCCGAAATAATATATTGCCCCTCACTCAGCCCCCTACCCGCTTGCGGGCAGAGCGAGAGGCCCGCGGATCTCCGGATCACCCCCGGGTTATGGTCCCACGGGCCATCCCCCCGGGTTACGCCAGCGACGGGCGATCGGTCGCATAGCCCGGGGGCCGCGGGCGGGGAGGAGGGTGAAGGGCGAATAACGACAGGCGGATTGGCTAGCCGATCCGGCGAATTCCTTCCTGGCCTCGCAGCCAAACGCGGTGCCGACTTCCGTCGGACCGGAATTTCTGCGCCGGCTGCCGATACCGGTAATAGTGTTTCAGATCAGCGCCGCTTGCGTATGCGCTGGCGGAGCATCTGCGGGATCTCGTCCCATGAGCGGCCGTCGATCAGGCGGCCGGCGACACGTCGGCCGCACCGCACCACCCGGTCGTCCCAGGGCTCTCCCGGGGCCGGCCCCCATTCGCCCCACTGCTTGAAGAAAAACGGCACACCCGCGACTGTGCAGCTGTCGCGCAGATCGCGCACCCAGCTGGGGCGGGTCGGGCGGGCCCCGGCACCGGTCTCGCCGCCGGCCACCACCCAGTCGAGCGGCG
>JAFAHP010000080.1 GCA_019237175.1 Alphaproteobacteria bacterium | reverse complement strand
GGGCCGAACGATGGCGGAATGCCCCCCGAACGCCCGCCCCATGGGCGGCCGTGCAGGGGTTTTCCGCCCTACAAGCGCATTGTCCAATGCAGACTTGTGGGAAATGATCAGCACATTGGGGGGAGAGGATGAGAATGAGAATGGTTGGCGAGGCGCAGCCGAGTCTCACCCGAGGGTGGGTGGGGGTCGACCGGCCGTAGCCGCGCGAGTTGCGCGTGCAGTTATGTGAGCCCTGACTGTGCTCTTCATAAGGTTCCCGAGAGAAATCGCATCGGCATTACTCGATCCCGGTTTTCAAGACCTTGGCGATTTCGCGAACTTGGTCGCGGCCGCGCGGATATGATCCCTGTCCGTCGTCAGACGAGCCAATTCCCCCTTTCGACCCAACACGACCCTGTCTCAGCTTTGCGCCTTTGAGTATACCGCCAACGCGAAGCACAGCGGCGCAAAGATTGACCGGCCGCTGGTCGCCTTTGGTTGCGGCAAAAGCATTCGCCGTTGCCTCGGCCGGTCAAAGCGGCGATCATGGCCGCGAACGCGCCGGGAACTTGGCGAATGTTGGGTAAATTCGTGCAGGCGACGCAAGGCCTCCCATGACCGATACGGCAATGCCCGCGCCAATGACGGCGCAGCCGACCGAGCATTTCGACGTGCTGATCGTTGGGGCCGGGATTTCCGGTGTCGGCGCCGCCTATCACCTGACGCATCAGTGTCGGGGGACGAGCTTTGTCATGCTTGATGAGCAGCAAAGCTTTGGCGGCACCTGGCGCACCCACCGCTACCCCGGCATCCGCTCCGATAGCGACCTCTACACCTTCGGATACCGCTTCAAGCCGTGGACCAGCGCCCCGATCGCCACGGCGGAGGAGATTCTGCGCTACATGGGCGAGGTTATCGACGACAACGGCCTCGCCGGGCACATCCGCTACCGCCATCGGATCGCGTCGGCGTCGTGGTCGAGTTCAGACAATCTGTGGTCGATCGACGCGGTCCGCCTCGACACCGGCGAGCCTGTCCGCTTCACCGCCAATTTCCTGTGGATGTGTCAGGGCTATTACCGCCACTCCGAGGGCTACACGCCGCAGTGGAGCGGGATGGACCAGTTCCGGGGCATCATCGTCCATCCGCAGAAATGGCCGCAGGATCTCGACTACGCGGGGAAGCGCGTGATCGTGATCGGGTCGGGCGCGACGGCGGCGACACTGATCCCCGCGATCGCCGAGGACTGCGCGCACGTCACGATGCTGCAACGCTCGCCGACCTTTTTCCGCACCGGCCGCAACGCAATCGAGATCGCTGACGAATTGCGCAAGCTGCAGGTCGACGAGGCGTGGATCCACGAGATCGTGCGGCGCAAGATCCTCTACGAGCAATCCGTCTTTACCCGCCGCTCTTTCACCGAGCCGCAGAAGGTGAAGGAGGAGCTGTTGGCCGGGGTGCGCGCCTACCTCGGCTCCGAGTACCCGATCGAGCGGGACTTCACCCCGCGTTATCGGCCGTGGCGGCAACGCATCGCCGTCGTGCCTGACGGCGACTTCCTGCAGGCGATTGCGCGAGGCAAGGCCTCCGTCGTCACCGACGAGATCGAGAGCTTCACCGAGACCGGCCTGCAGCTCAAATCCGGGAAGACGCTGGATGCCGACATCATCGTGACCGCGACCGGGTTCCATCTCAATGTGCTCGGCGACATCGACTTCACGATCGACGGCGAGCCGCTGGTCTTTTCCGACACGGTGACGTATCGCGGTATGATGTTCACCGGCATCCCAAACATGGCCTGGGTGTTCGGCTATTTCAGAGCAAGCTGGACGCTGCGCGCCGACCTCGTCGCAGATTTCGTGTGCCGGCTCCTCAAGCACATGAAGGCGACCGGAACGCGACGGGTGGATGTCCAGCTGCGGCCGGAAGACAGAGACATGCCACTCCTGCCGTGGATCGACCAGGAGAACTTCAATCCAGGCTATCTGGTGCGCGGCATGCATCTGCTGCCGAGGCGCGGCGACAAACCGGAGTGGCAGCATACCCAGGACTATTGGACGGAAAAGGATGAGTTCCCCGCGATGGACCTGACCGGTCCCGAATTCGCCTACCGCTGACCGCCCGACCCACGTCATCACCGGGCGCGTCCCGGCCATGGCCCTAATTGTCGTTTGGGAAGGTTGTTATGGTCGCCAAGAATGCGTTCTACGCTCAGTCGGGTGGGGTTAGCGCGGTGATCAACGCCTCGGCGTGTGGCGTGTTGCAAACCGCTCGCCGGCATTCGCAGGAAATTGGCAAGGTTTATGCCGGGCGCAACGGAATCATCGGCGCCCTGACCGAAGATCTAATCGATACCAGCGTTGAATCAGAAGCGGCGATCGCCGCGCTCAAACACACCCCGGGCGCCGCGTTCGGGTCTTGCCGCTACAAGCTGGGGTCAATTCACGAACATCGCGCCCAGTACGAACGCCTGACCGACGTGTTTCGTGCGCATGACATTGGCTTCTTTTTCTACAATGGCGGCGGCGACTCGCAAGACACCGCTTACAAGGTCAGCCAATTGGGCGCTGAATTGGGCTACCCGGTCGTATCCGTAGGGATCCCGAAGACAATCGACAATGATCTGCCGATCACCGACTGCTCCCCGGGCTTCGGCTCGGCGGCAAAATATGTTGCGACCTCGCTTCGCGAGGCGGCGCTTGATCTAAGCGCGATGAGCCGTACCTCGACCAAAGTATTCACAATGGAAGTGATGGGCCGGCATGCCGGCTGGACCACCGCGGCCTGCGCGCTCGCCGCCGAACGCGAAGGCGATGCTCCCCACATCCTGCTGCTGCCCGAGGTAGCCTTCGATGAGGGGCGGTTCCTGGCCAGGGTCGAGGAGGCTTTGCAACGGTGCGACCACTGCGTTATCGCGGTATCAGAAGGGGTCAAGGGAGCGGACGGCGAGTTCCTCTCGGCGTCGGGCCTACGGGATTCCTTCGGTCACGCACAGCTGGGCGGGGTCGCACCACTGATCACCAGCCTGATCAGCACCAAGCTTGGCTGCCGGTGCCATTGGGCGGTTCCCGATTACCTTCTCCGCTCGGCCCGCCACATAGCCTCCGACACCGATGTCCGGCAGGCCTACGCCGTCGGTCGCGCGGCGGTGGAATTCGCGATCGCCGGACGGGGTGCGGTTATGCCGGCGATCCGCCGCCT
>JAFAHP010000034.1 GCA_019237175.1 Alphaproteobacteria bacterium | reverse complement strand
CGAATATTCGTCGAGGATGAATTCGCGCCCGTCCAGACGGTGTTCGAGCACGCCGAGACAACGATTGTATTCGTCGGCATAGCGCTTGTGCGCATAGCTGTGCTCACCGACGGCGTAATTGACAAAGTGGCTCAACTGCCCGGCCATCGGCCCGAGATTGCCGACCTGCCAGAACAGCCATTCGAGACATTCCTTCCTGCCGCGGCGGCTCTGCGGCATGAACCGGCCTGATTTTTCGGCGAGGTGGATCAGGATGGCACCCGACTCGAACACCGCCAGCGGCCCTTCCGGATCGTCGTGATCGACGATCGCCGGCATCCGGTTGTTCGGACTGATCTTGAGAAATTCGGGCTTGAACTGGTCGCCGCGGCCGATATTGACCGGGACCAGGCGGTAGGCGAGCCCGCATTCCTCGAGCATGATCGCGACCTTCCAGCCGTTCGGCGTCGGCCAATAATAAAAATCGATCATCGCTATCCCTATCGCGAAGCGGTGACGATGTGCGCCTGGATCTTGGCGTCGATGGCATCCGCGCCGAAGCGCGCCGCGAGTGCCACGGTCGCGGCGTCGGTCGCCGCCTCCAGCCGATCGGCCGCCCGCGCTTCAATCTCCGTCCGGAGCGGACTGCCGTAACAAAAGCCGAGCGCCGGATCGCGCGGCGACAGGGCGCGTGCCCGCCGCGCTACAGTCTCAATCGAGATCCGGGTAAATCCGGCTGCGTAAACATCCCGCTCGATCGAGGCGATGTCGTGATAGCCGTGCGGGGTGCGCACCAAGAATTGCGGTGGGTCTTCCGGAAAAAGAGTTGCAACCGCCTCGGTTACGATCAACGAAAACTCGTTCTCTTCGATCCGGTCCCACGCGCTGAACAAGAAGCGGCCGCCGGGTTTCAGCACGCGCATTGCCTCGCGATAGGCAGCGACCCGGTCGGGAAAGAACATGACCCCAAACTGGCACAGCACCGCGTCGAACGAGGCGTCCGCAAAAGGCAGGCCCCGCGCGTCGGCTTGGCGCCATACGACCCGATCGGCGCCGGGTTGAGCCGCCGCGAAGTCGAGCATCGCCTGATTGAGATCGGTCGCGGTGATCTTGGCCTCGACCGGCAGCAGCCGCACCAACGCCCGCGTCACGATCCCGGTGCCGGCTGCGGTCTCCAGCACCTGCGCCGGATGTCGGGCGACTACCCGCCGTGCGAGGTCCTCGGCATATCCGGCAAAGATCAGGGGACCGAGGTAGCGGTCATAAAAGGCCGGGATCGAACCGCCGAACACGCGATCGATTTCCGCCATCGTCAATTCCCGTCTACAAACCGGTCCGACGCTAGGCACCGCCGCCCACCGCCCCGTCGGCACGCAACTTTTCCATTTCGAAATCGGAATAGCCGATTTCGGCCAAAATCTCGTGCGTGTTTTCGCCCAGCGCCGGGGCGCCGCGGCGGATCTCGCTCGGCGTCTTCGAGAACCGCGCTGCGGCGCGGGCTTGCCGCAGTCGCCCGGCTTTCTCGTGCTCGGTTTCGACGACAAGCGCCAATGCCTCGACCTGCGGATGACGCACGACTTGGGTGCGGGTCATCACCGGGCCGCACGGCACTTGGGCCGCGGTCAGCCGTTCGAGCCATTCCGCCGCGGGGCGGGTCATCAATGCCTGTTGGGTCAGTTGCAGCCGCGCATCGATATTTTTCTGGCGCAGCGCCGGAGTCTTGAAGCGCTCGTCGTCGAGCCATTCCGGATGACCCGCGGCGTCAGCCAGGCCGGCCCATTGCCGATCGGTAAGCGCCGCCACGGTTATGTAGCCATCCGCCGTGTCATAGATCAAATCGTGCGCACTCGCCGCCGTCTGCCGCGGCGGTTCATCGCCGATAAAGGTCTGGTCGCCCATATCCGAGGCCCACAAAAAAGCAAGCACGGCCTCCAACATCGACAAGCGGACATGCTGCCCTGCGCCGGTGCGCTCCCGCGCCAAGAGAGCCGCGGTGATCGCCTGCGAGGCGGTAATCGCGGTCAACTTGTCGGGCAGGATCGTCCGCAGCAGGCGCGGGCGCGCCTCATCGGAGCCGGCCTGGACCGTCGCCAGCCCCGAAAATCCCTGGATCACCGGGTCGTAAGCGGGCTTGGCGGCGTAAGGCCCTTTTTCGCCAAACCCGCTGATCGAGACATAGACGATTTGGGGCGAGACCGCGCGCACCGCCGCCTCCCCGACCCCGAGGCGTTCGGCGACACCGGGGCGGAAGTTCTGCACGAAAACATCGGCTCCTGCGGCAAGACGCAGCAAAGCCGCGACGGCAGCCGGTTTTTTGAGGTCGAGGACGATCGAACGCTTGTTGCGGTTGTTGTTCAGAAACGAGGCGGTAAACCCGGCGCGCCGGTTACCCCCGGCGCGAGTCGCGTCGCCGCCGTCCGGAGCCTCGACCTTGACCACATCGGCACCCTGGTCGGCGAGAATCATCGTCGCCAACGGCCCCGACACATTCGAGGTCAGATCGACAATACGATACCCATCAAGCGGGCCCGGCATTGCGCAGCCTTTCGCGTCAGCATCGACGGCCGGCGGACCAGACTACGAGGGACCCGACAAGGTCAAGTCCCGTGGCCGCGGGGCGGAGCCGCGGGATGGGTCGGCCCCGGCGCAGTAGGTTTCGCTCGGGCGCCCAACCCACCCGGCGACGGTCAAGCGCGCAATGGGACCCGTCGTCTCGTTAGAAAGCGGGGATGACGGGAGCCGGGACGATGTGCTCTTCGACCCGGCGCACACCGGGAATGTTTTCGGCGGCGATCCGCAGCGCCTGTTTTTCCGCTTCCGGCTGGTCGTCCGACATCCAGACATGCACGACCTTGTCGCGCACCATGATGTCGGCGGCCCAGATATTGGCCCAACGCTGGCCCCGCAGCTCGTTCAACAGCTTCTCGCGGATCGTACGGTCGTCGGCGTCGGCGATGATGGCCGGGGCGCTGCTGGTTGTCGCCAAGGCACGCACCAGATTGGCACGGCTGATGATGCCGACGAGCTTGCCGTCTTTGACCACCGGCACCCGCTTGATTATTTTGGTTTCGAGCAGCATCGCGACATCCGCGAGATCGGTCGTGTCGGAGACGCTGATGACGTCGCGGCTCATGATATCGCGCACCAAACGGCCGTGCGATTTGACATAATCGCGAGCAGCTTCCTCTTCGAGGGCGAGCGAGTCGAGCCACCACGACCGGCGCTTTTGCAGCCGCCGTTCGGTGCCAGTTTCGGCGCGATGCAACAGATCACCTTCGCTCACGATGCCGACCAGGCGGTCGCCTGCCTCGACCACCGGGACGCCGCTGATACCCTTGTCTGAGAGCAGCTTTGCCAGATCCCGCACAGCCATCTCGGGGGTCACGGTGATGACCGGCGTCGTCATTACGTCCATGGCGCGCATTGATAAGCCTCCAGCCTCATTTATTAGTACGCCTTAGGAGTTATCATCGCGCGTTGACGCAGATCAATCAAGTGGCGAGAGGACGAGGCAGGCTCGCTCGAAGCACAGTGCATCACTACCGACGCGACGGCGGCCGGAGCCCGCCGGCTTGCTCCCACGAGGCGTCGGCTTTTCGCGTAGCCAGGGAGCGAGCGGGCATCTATGGTCCTGATGGTAGCTATATTCGGCCCGTTGATGACCGGCGATTTGAGGGAGGCGA
>JAFAHP010000002.1 GCA_019237175.1 Alphaproteobacteria bacterium | reverse complement strand
GCAGCGCCTCGCGCGCGAGATCAACGAGCTGACCGATCCGGAGGTTGGGCGCAAGCGGCTGTCGGGCCGCTTCGGCGGCTACGATTTTTCGCATTTGCCGCTCGACCGCCCGCTCTCCGAGGGCGATTTTCCCGATCCGGGCTCGGTGGAGGCGGCGCGCAGCCGCACCGAGGTGATCCTCAATCTGGTGCGGCGCGACCGGCCGACATTGCGGCAGTTGCTCGGCTATCTGGCCGGCGCGCGCGGGCATTTTGTCACCGCCGGGACGCCCGAACAGATTGCCGATCTGATCGAGGACTGGTTCACCGATGGCGCCGCGGACGGGTTCAACCTGATGCCGCCCTTGCTGCCGGCGCAGCTCGATGTGTTCAGCGCCGAGGTGATCCCGATCCTGCAGCGCCGCGGGCTCTTTCGCACCGAGTATGCCGGGACGACATTGCGCGAGCATTATGCGCTGCGCCGGCCGCCAAGCGTGTTCGATGATCCGCAGTTTACCGCCGGGCTTCAGGGTGTTGCTGCCGGCATATGATGCCCGTCGAGGCATCTCACCCCAACCCTCTGCGCGCGCGCCTGCGGTATTCACCGACTGTGCAATAGGCGCGCCTTAATTCCCCCTCTCCGCCCCTGGGGGCAGAGAGGCCGGGTGAGGCGCAAGCGGCGGGAGCGCAGAGATTTTCACTGGAGATCGATCGAGCGATCAGAGCCGATAGCGGCACTCGACCGAAAGCGGCACGGCGTGAAAATCGCCGCGGTTGGTGTCGAGGTTCTCAAGGTTGAAGAACAGGCATTCGTCGTGGACGAAGTGCGGCCCGGCGTGCCAGGTCGCGATGTGCAATTTGATCAGGCGATCGCCCGGCACCCGGAAGGCAGCGATGTCCGCGATGCGCGGCCGCGCGTCGTCACTCAGATCGCCTGGCGGCGCCACGCCGATCAGCCAATCCTTGCCGCCAAGCGCACCCAGGCATTGCGTAACCCGGCGGTGACGCGCGATCCGGGTAAAGCCGAGACCGACATGCGGCAGATGCATGATCCACAGCCGAGGCTCGCCATTGTCCAGCACGAGCTTGGCCTCCCTGGCCGAGGTCTCCGGGTCGTAGCCGGTCTCGGCCCCTTGGCCGCCCGACCGCAGCGGTGCCACGACCTGGCCGTATGGTGCAAATGCCTCGACCGTCAGCTCCCTGACATCCAGCATGTGCAATGGCAGCGTGCGCGCATCGTTCATCCCCGCCTCCGATCGACTTGGAGCAGAAGTTTGCCACACCACCCCGCCGGTAATCGGCCTCTCGATTGACCCGCCCTGCCGGAAAAGCGCCGTCCCCGTCAAAGAAGAAGCGCTCGCAGCGCCGCGCCCCGATTTTCTGCTGTTGGCATCGTCTTTCTGGCATCGCATATTTCTGCCACACATGCCGTCGACGGAGGTTGAGGTGGCCAATAAAGAACAGAAACGCTCGAACCGGGAGGCCAAAAAGCCGAAGCAGAAAAAGAAAGGCGCCGCCAAAAAAGCGAGCCAGCCGGCAGCGACCAAAGTCTGACCGCACTCATTCCCGCGCTCGCTATCCGATCGCGTCGCCGCGCCACGCATCGCGCGGCGGGCACCGAGAGTGTGCGCAACAGGGTTACGATGCCTGAGATCGGTGAAGCCGGCGGCAACCGTGATATCGCCGATCGATCGCCTTCGCACCGCCGGTCAGTCAGGTCCCGATGGCGGCCGACCGAGGCTCGCTCCCGCACATCGTGCATCGCCGCGGCACCTTCGCGCCGGCACCTCGAGCGGGTCGCATTAGTCACCGATTGGAATGATGCGCCCCTCCGCTTTGTGCCGGCTTTCCATCGCGGCTCTGACCGCCCTGCATGTCGCATTCGCCGTCGCGGCGCATCCCCTCGACCCACTGTCGAGCGCCGAGATCGCGGCTGCGGTCTCGGTATTGCGCGAAGCTGGCGACATCGACGCGGAGACCCGCTTTGCGCTGATCGACCTCGACGAGCCGATCAAGCAGGACGTGCTCGCATGGCAGCCGGGCCAGCCTTTTGTTCGCAAGGCTTTTGTCGTCGCTCGGCGCGATCGCACAGTGTTCCAAGGCGTCGTCGATCTGGGCGCGCGGCGCATCGAAAGCTGGCGGTCGGTGCCGCATGTCGAAAGTGCCATCCTCAACGAAGAAATCGAAAATGCCCGGCGCATCACCGTCGCCGACAGCGGCTGGCGCGCCGCAATGCGGCGGCGCGGCTTCGACAGCTTCGAGGGGGTATTTTGCGCGCCGCTTTCGGCCGGCCCTACCGGCGAGCCCGCGGAAGCCGGGCGCCGCCTCGTCAGGGTCGCCTGTTTTGCGGGGCCTCTCGGCGAGCCCAATATCTGGGCTCGGCCAATCGAAGGGCTCTATGCGGTTGTCGATCTCGATGAAAACAAAGTCATCCGCCTGATCGACAATGGCTCGCCGCCGGTCGCAAGCAAGCCGCCGCAGGCTGGCGAGACGTCGCAGCCGCAACCGCAATCGGTCTCGCCACCGGCACCTTCGCGCACCCCGCAGCGAGCGGATTTTGCGGTATCGGGAAACGAGGTGAGGTGGAAGAACTGGTCGTTCCATTTCCGCATGGATCGGCGCGCCGGGCTGATCCTGTCTTTGGTCCGCTACGCCGAGGCCGGGCGGGAGCGCAGTGTGCTCTACCGCGGGTCGCTGGCCGAGATGTTCGTCCCCTATATGGACCCCGATCCCGGCTGGTCATTCCGCACCTATATGGACGAGGGCGAATTGGGTCTCGGCCTCTTGTCCTCGCCGCTGGCGCCCGGTATCGATTGCCCGGCCGACGCGGCGTTTTTTGAGGCCGTCCTGCCCGACGGTCGCGGCCGGCCGGTGCTCGGCAAATCCGTCATCTGCCTGTTCGAGCACACCACCGACGCACCGCTGTGGCGCCATTACGAGGCGGTCAACGGCGTCTATCGCGGGCGCCCGGCAGCCGAGCTGGTGATGCGCACGATCCCCAGCATCGGCAATTACGACTACATCATCGATTGGGTGCTGACCGAAGCGGGCGTGATCCGCATCGATGTCGGCGCCACCGGCATCGATCAGGTCAAGGGCGTGCGGGGGGCAAGCATGCGCGACCTTTCGGCCACCGCCGACACCGCCTATGGCGGTCTGGTGGCGCCCAACCTCGTCGGCGCCAATCACGATCACTTCCTGTCGTTCCGGCTCGACCTCGACATCGACGGCACCGCCAACACATTGATGCGCGACAGGCTGGTGCGCCGGACGATCGCCGATCGCAGCGGCCGCCACAGCGTGTGGCAGATCGTTGAGGAGCCGATCGTGGCTGAAGGGCCGCTGGCGGCCGGCGCGCATGGGGGCAGCGAAATCTGGCGTATCGTCAACCCGAACATCACCAACGCTCTCGGACAGCACCCGGGATACGAACTGCGCCCCGAGCATTCGGCGATTTCGTTGTTGGCGCCCGATGACATCGCACAGCGCCGGGCCGGCTTTTCGGCCGCCAGTCTATGGGTAACCGCTTATGACCCGAGCGAGCTCTATGCCGCCGGACCGTTCCCGAACCAGAGCGCGGGCGGCGATGGCTTGCCGGCTTATGCCGCGCGCCGGCGCCCGATCGAAAATGCCGACATCGTGTTGTGGTGCACGATCGGCTTTCACCACGTGCCGGGACCGGAGGACTGGCCCGTCATGGCGACGATGTGGCACAGCCTGTCCTTGGCGCCCGCCGGCTTTTTCGACCACAACCCCGCGATCGATATGCCGGCGGCGATTTCGCTCAGCGGCGCGAAACCCGGCAAATAGCGAGTAGCCTGCGCGGGTGCCGTTTCGGCTGTGTTGCGGTTGCAAACCATCTTCCGTCCTGATTACCAGAAACCATTGGACGATGTTGAGGTGTGGCTGATAAACTCACTGGCTTTTTGTTAAAGAACAAAATGGCGATCATTGTAGCATGGCTCCGGGAGAACGTTCATGCTGCGCGGCGCGCTGATCGGTTTAATGGTGGGCTTCGTATGCCTGTTGTGCGGTGGGTGCGCACCTCCCCCGTCAGCGCCGCCATCACCTGCAATTCCGTCGGCAGCGCCGTCACTTGCAATTAGCGGGACGGGCACTGGAACGGCAGGTTGCACGGCACAGGCATTTGCAAATGCCGTTCAAGTGCTTGGGACAAATTACATCCCCAGCACGCTCAATCCGCCCAACGTCCCTACAACATTCTTGTCTTCGAGCACGCAAACCTGGCAGGATCTGGTCGCGGCTTTCAACGCAGCTCCGCCGAGTTTTAGACAGAAATTATGTCTGACGACGGTTTACATTAATCCAACATCTTGTGCGGGTACGTCATACTTATGTTTCGGCGCCAATTCTTGGGGCTTTCGCAATCCACGCGATAACACTCAACGCTATATAGGACTATCGCAGAGCCTTTGGAGTGGGGGACAAGCGCCTGCTTTATCAGTTTTTGAAAAGAACATTCTTGCAGAGGTGATGCAGCAGCAGGGTATGCCATGGCCACCTGCGTCAGGACAGGTGCCACCTCCGCCGGCTTTCTCTCACGCTGTGAATGGTAGCACATCGGTTGACACACCGGCTATGGCTGTACTTGCTGCACTTTCGCACGAATATGGGCATATACTATGGTATGACGTTTTAAAAGTTAATCCGTCGAATTATTCTCCAAATTCTTTTTGCCGACAGACGGGAATTGGATTTTTCGATAATGCCTGGATTACACCAATCAATACGCCGCTTCCGTGGCTTTACTTTGGTGAGACGACTACGGTCGACGGCAGGACTGATCGACATGCAGGAACTTTACAAATACAGGATCTCAAAAACGCCGTTAACAAGCCAGATTTCCAAAAGGCTGCTAAACTGCTGAAC
>JAFAHP010000772.1 GCA_019237175.1 Alphaproteobacteria bacterium | reverse complement strand
GATCGACCTGGCCATGCCTCCCCCGATGCCGGCCTTCCCCCGCAACCCGGCGCGGGCAGGCCACTCCCGCGCGAGGCCATCACAATATCGCGAACGCGGGCCGCGGCCAATCGCCTCGCTGTCCCCACCCTCCCCTCGTCCACGCTACGGTATTCACGGATCCAGAACTGCAAAGGGCGCAACAAATTTTCCTCTCCGCCCCTGGGGGCGGAGAGGGCAGGGTGAGGTGGGGGATTCCAGAGCGCCTGCCAACCACCCACCTCACCCTCCCATCGCTTTGCGACGGGCCCCTCCCTTGTGTCCGAAAATCCTGGCACAGTCAGCAAACGGGCGGAGAGAGGCAAATTCCGCGGCGCGTGAATAAGGCATCAGAAATTGTGTGAACGCCGTACGCTCCTCCGCGAGCGGGCGAGAGTTAGGGAGGGGACGAACGACGGATCGCGGCCGTCCCGGCCGCATTGCGGGCAAGATCCCCACGATCCTATCCGATCCCGCACCTTACTCTCGCCTTTCCGTCCGTGAGACCAGCGCACAGAGTGCGAACTATTGGCAGAAAACCCCACAGAGGGCTTTTTCGGCAGCGATCCGGCGATTACCATCATCTTGACTTGTTCGATTTCGTCGAGGCTCACCGTTGGCTCGATTCGCAAGGTTGCTGTGTGGCGCAATATTGGTAACCGCCGTCATGAACATGCCGGTAAGCGGGCAGTATTATTCCCCGCCGCCCGGTTATCGTCCCCCGTCGCCGGGTTATGCTCCGCCGCCTTGCCCGGCGGTAACGCCCGGACCGCTCCGCGGGGCGGCGCGGGGCGCCGCGGGCGGTGCGCTGTTTGGCGCGATCGGCGGCAACGCTGGCAGAGGTGCTGCTATCGGCGCGGCTGTCGGCGGCGTTGCCGGAGCAGCGCGGCGCGGCGCGGCGCGCTCCGCGGGAGCGTGCTATTGAACGCCGCCGCGGGCGCGGCTTGTCCGAAGCAGGCCGTGACGACGAAACGGACCCCGTGCGCCGCGTTGGTGCTGTGGGTCGCGTTCTGCTCACAGAGCTTGGCTCAGCAACCGCCCTCTCCACCGACCACGGCGCCAGCCCCCGCCGCGCCGCCGCCACCGGCGACAATCGCGCCGCCGTCCGAGGCGCGGATCGCACCCAACAAATGGGATGTGGACCAGGTGCGCTGCTCCGATTTGCTGCGTGCCGACGACGACGATCGCGCCGCGGCGGCGATGTTCTATTATGGCTATCTCGCGGCCAAAGCGGGCATCCACATCATCGATGTCAGCCGCATCAGCAACAACATTGCCAAAGTTATGCAGCTCTGCAAGGCGGAGCCCGGCCTGACCGTGCCTCAAGCATTCCGCCGGGCGCTCCGGCCGCAGCGTTCGTGATTGTCGGTGGTGTCGCCAGGCGCAGCCCTCAGGGGCAAAATGCATATGCCGGATGACGTCGAGCTGCTGATCGCCGGCGGTGGACTGAACGGGTTAGTGCTTGGCATTGCCTGCGCCGGAGCGGGGCTTCCTTGCGCCGTCGTCGACCGCCAGAGCCCGGCCGTGCTGACTGAGGCAAGCTTTGACGGCCGCAGTTCGGCAATCGCCTACGGCTCAAAACAGGTGTTGAGCGGGATCGGGCTGTGGCCGGCGATTGCTACCGAGGCGGAGCCGATTCTCGAAATCCGCGTGGCCGACGACAACGCGCCGTTGTTTTTGCATTACGACCATCGCGAGCTCGGGAGCGATGCCCCGCTCGGCTGGATTGTCGAAAATCAAGTATTGCGGCGCGCTCTGATCGAACACGCGCGCTCGCTGCCGAACCTGACTTTGCTCACCCCGGTCGAAGTCGGCACGGTCGAGACCTCGCCTGCCGGCGCTATCGCCGTTCTTTCCGACGGGCAGCGGGCGAACGTCCGCTTGGTCGCCGCCGCCGACGGTCGGGATTCCTCCTTGCGTCTTGCCGCCGGCATTCGCACCGTCGAGTGGCGGTACCGCCAGTCCGCAATCGTTACCACCGTTCGGCACGAACGCCCACACGCCGGCATTGCGATCGAGCATTTTCTGCCGGCGGGTCCGTTCGCGATCCTGCCGATGACCGGCCGTCGGTCGTCGATCGTGTGGACCGAACGCGAGGAATTGGCGCCGCGGATCATGGCGCTCCCCGAGGGAGCTTTTGCCGCCGAACTCAGGGCTCGCTTCGGCGATTTCCTCGGCGCGGTCGAGCCGATTGCCCCGCGTTGGTCCTACCCGGTCGGACTAATGTTGGCCGAGCGTTATATCGATCGGCGGTTGGCGCTGGTCGGTGAAGCGGCTCATGTCATCCACCCGATCGCCGGCCAGGGTCTCAATCTCGGCATCCGCGATGTAGCAGCACTCGCCGAATTGATCATCGATGCGCGAAGACTGGGCCTCGACATCGGCAGCGACGAATTGCTGCGCCGCTATCAGCAATGGCGTCGTTTTGACACGGTGCTGCTCGCCAGCGTCACCGACAGCCTCAACCGGCTGTTTTCGAATGCCATGACACCGCTCCGCTTGCTTCGCGACCTCGGGCTCGCCGCAGTCGATCACCTGCCGCCGGTCAAGCGGTTTCTGATGCGTGATGCAATGGGCATGACCGGCGAGCTTCCCCGCCTCGTCCAGGGCCGGCCGCTCTGAGGGTTGCGGCGGCGAATTGGTGCGTGAGATCCGGGAAGGTTGGCGGCACCAGTGGAAACTCGCGCCGACCACCAGAGTTGATGTTTGACGCTTCTCGATCCGGACCCCCAGGCCGATTTTCCGCGAAAAGATTTTTCGCCGGTATGTGAAGCCGCTCACACCTTCCCGCGATGCGGAAGCGCTATCTCAATGCTGCCCCCGACCGTGGTCGGAGCGTGTGCGCGATGGAGGGCGCCATGCTGAAGCAAAACCTGTGGAATGACGCCGCCTCTCGGATCGATGTCGACCAGCGGGCGCGCGAGGCCCGCATTCAGATCGAGCGGGTGGAGCAATATCTTCTCGCGCACCTGGCCGCCAGGCCTTCCTGGTTGCGACGCACGGCGCTCCGCCTCTCGTTGGGCCTCATTGGCAAACGCTGGCGCGGCAACCGAACTTCGGCGCCGCTGAGCGGCGGGAGGCAGCGCCACCCCCAACTATTTCAGAATGAGCGCGATGATGCGGTTTCTCCGCCCTCCGGCCGCCCGGATATCCCGTTAACGCTCGCTTGCCGGATTGAGACGACAACAAAGGTCGATCGCATCCGCGCCGCGCGGCGAAAAACCCGACTCGTCAAGCTTCCCGCAAAAGCCGCTCAATGTCGCCAACACCGACGCCATAAACCGTGGCGACATCGGCGACTGTCATGCCGTATCTGAGCCAGGTACGGATGCGCGCCGCGTGCGCGGCTGGTATGGCCGTGCCGATCGGCGGCGCGACGCCGATGGGGGCGGCGTTGGGCGCGTTTCGAACCGCCGCGGGTAGAACCTCGTAGCGCGCCGGTGCGCGCCGCTCCGCTCGCGGTCCGGCCGAGGGATTTGGCGCTTCGTTTTCCCGCGGTTTTGGAGCGAACAGCGCCTCTGCCGCCTGACGAGCTTTATTCGCGCGCTCACGGTCATTGGGGAAGCGCTCTCCCGAGCCTGCTCTGCGAAATGGCGGGCGATGGGGCGGGCGATTATCGGCCATAACTCGAGGGCGGGATCACGCTGTGACAACGGGGCACCGCCGGAATGTCAGCACTTTTTTGGTCTTTTGCAATACGCGCGTTAGCGCGGCCTTGACCAACGGCGAAGGCGTATTTTATCGGCGATCCCCGCTTTGGCGGGCGGACTGTGGCGGCGCCCCGTGGCTGCGATGCGGCAGCACGGTCGACAACCGCGGCGCCGGGGGAGCGCTTGCACCCGCCAAAGCAAACCGAGCTTGCCGTCGGTCAGGAACGCGAATCCCGCCCTCGTGTTCCATTCGTATGAAGAGCGAAACTGGCTTTAAAGGCGCGGCGAGAGCAGGGGCCCGGCGTCCGGTTATTCTTCTGGTCGAGGATGAGTCTCTACTGCGCCATACCACCGCGGGATATCTGAACTTGTCGGGTTACACGGTTATCGAAGCATCGACCGCCGTCGAGGCGATATCTGAACTGAGTTCAGGTAAGCCGATCGGCTTGGTTTTCAGCGACGTGTGTCTGTCCGGACCGGCGGATGGCCTGGCGCTTGCCCGCTGGCTGCGCCAGCGAAGCCCCGACATACCGGTGATGCTCACCTCGGGCTATGGGGATCTCGTGCAGCGGGCCGCGGTTCAACTCGTCGGAGACGAAAGGTTTCTACCCAAGCCCTACCGGCAATACGACCTGGCGGGTCGCATCAGCCGCCTCATCGAACCCTCCGCCGACATGGGTCAGTTGCCAACCTCCGGGGCCAGCAAGCGCTGAATCTTGGCAACGAGGATGGCATGGGTAAACGGCTTTCCAATAAATTCAACACCAAGATCAAGCCTGCCCTGGTGGATGATCGCGTTCCGCGTGTAGCCCGTTGTGAACAGCACGATGAGATTTGGGCGCCGCCGCCGCGCTTCCTCGGCGAGTTGCCGCCCATCCATTCCGCCGGGGAGCCCAATGTCGGTAAAGAGCAGATGGACATTCTCATTTGCGTCGAGCAACTGCAATGCAACGGCCGCATTGCCCGCCGCCAGCACCCGATACCCGTGTTCTTGCAGCATGACCTTGAAGGATTCCAGTAATAGGTCATTGTCTTCGACGATAAGTATTGTTTCCGATCGCGATTGCGCTGAAACCGGCGTCACGGTGCTCTGTTCCCGGATGTACACGTTCGGCGCCGAAGAGCGAGGGAGGTATAGCTTCACCGTCGTCCCTTGGCCTGATTCGCTATAAATTTTGATATGACCGGCCGATTGTTTGATTAAGCCATAAACCTGGGCGAGGCCAAGACCAGTCCCGTGTCCCGGCTCCTTGGTCGTGAAAAAGGGCTCGAATGCCTTTTCGATGGTCTCCTCCGACATGCCGGCACCGGTATCCGTTACGGCGATCATCACGTACTGGCCCGGCGTAACCTCCGCGTGGACTTTGCTGTACGCCTCATCGAGGTAAGTGTTGGCGGTTTCGATCGTGAGCTTGCCGCCACTCGGCATGGCATCCCGAGCGTTGACCGCCAAGTTCATCAACGCGCTTTCGAGTTGGTTGATGTCGGCCGAGATCGTCCACAATCCCGCGGCAAGCACGGTCTCGATTTCGATGCTCTCGCCGAGGGTTCGACTGAAAAGCCCCGACATGCCGTTGACCAGCCGGTTCGCGTCGATCGGTTTGGGCTCGAGCGGCTGCTGACGTGAAAACGCCAGCAGTCCGTGCGTCAATGCTGCGCTCCGCTCCGCCGCATGCGAGGCCGCTTGAATGGGACCGAGGATCTTTGGGTCCTCAGTCTGCAGACGCCGCTCTAGGATTTCGAGATTTCCGACGATAACGCCCAGCATATTGTTGAAGTCATGGGCGACACCGCCGGTAAGCTGGCCTAGCACATCCATCTTCTGGGCTTGCCGCAGGATCTCCTCGGCTCGTTCCCGCTCTTCTCTTTCGCGCGCCAGTGCCGCCTCGGCCCGCTTGCGATCACTGATGTCGCGGATAGCGCTCGTCACCAGAAGACCTTCGGCCGTCTGACTGGGACTGAGACTTATCTCGACCGGAAACTCGCTTCCATCCTTGCGCCTGCCAAACAGCTCAAGCCCTGCCCCCATGGGCCGCGCGTACGGATTGGACAGAAACTCAGAGCGGTGGTGCGCGTGCCGCTCTGCCAGGTTCGGCGGGATCAGAATTTCCACCGTTCTGCCGACCAGTTCGCTTCGGGAGTAACCAAACACTCGTTCGGTCTGGGAATTAACCAGAACGATGGCCCCTTGCGAGTTCACAACGACCATCGCGTCGGGCGCTGATTCCAGCAGGCCGCGAAACTTCGCTTCGCTTTCACCCAGCGCTTTTTCTGATCTCGAGATCCGGCGGAAGTTGCCGGAGACAACCAGACTGCCGACCATGATAATGATCAGGGCGAACCCTGCCCCGATCACGCTTACGATCGCCGTCGTACGCTGGGCTTCGTAACCGAACGTTTCTCGGTCGGCCAAGAGACTGCTCTCAGCCGCTTCGGCGGCAGCAATGATTTGGCTAATCGCGCGCATCGATTGGGCGCCAATATTCGTCTCCTCGATCCGCCGAGCCGCATCAAAGCCTTCGGTGCGGCGCGCATCGATTACCCGCTTCATCTCGTCGAGCTTGATATCGATTTGCCGTTCGAGAATAGGCCAGCGGTGCTGCTGTTCGGGGTTGTCGGCGGTAAGAGCTTTGAGCCTGGAAAAGATCTCGGGGATCTCCCTGACGCCGCTCTCGTAAAGCGTGAGGTGGGCCGGGTTTCCGGTAATCACAAAGCGGCGCTCGTGCCGCTCGGCGTCCCCGATGGCGCGCTCGAGCGCGTGGGCGTTCGCAAAGACTTCGATTGTGTGGGCAACAAGCACCTGGCTGCGTCTGAGCTCGGGGACGTTTCGCGCGACCTGATAGAGTTCGATCCCAAGCACGATCAGAGCCGGTGCGCCAATCAGCGCCAGGCCCGCCCACAAGCCCTTCGACGGCCCGCGCGCCTTCGGCAACGTGCGATCCATACCCATTGCCTCCACGCCGATCGGGGTTCTCGCGGCTGTGCTGCAGGTTTTGTCTTAGCCCAGAGGCTTCCCCGGACGATATCTTATTGCCACAACCGGACCAATCGCGCGTGGATTCATTCCTCTGCGCCGGCGCGAGCTTGGCAGAGCCGACGCGCCGCTGACCGGGGACAATTAGAAAGAATGGGATCCGAGCAGGGCAAATCCGTCGTCGATATCGGCGGCTGGGCGGCGGGTTTCATCCGCTCCACGCCTCCTAGGCTGGGAAAGCAACTGGGTGACGCTATTTAGTCGAGCGGGCGATGCAGGCCGGTCGCGACGTCGAGAAATTCCGGGTCATCCGGCGGCAGAGCGCCGTGCCGCACGGCGAAATCGAGGATCACGAGATTGACGTTGAATTTGAAGTCGTCGCTGGTGCGGATGCGTTCGAGCACCGCCGATACCGGCATCAGCAGGAAATCGGAGAATTCGCCATCTTGATTTTTCGGCACGAAATCGGCCGGCACTTCGAGATCATAGACAAACAATACATCGTCGCGGATGCCGAGTGCCGTTTCCATCCGATAGGATACCGCGCCGGCCGGAACCGCGCGCGCGATCAGGGCCGGCGGGATCATTGCCTCCTCGTCGGCCTCTTTGCGGAGGGTGTCGGCTAAGCCGTGGCCATTGCCGATCCCGCCGGCAACGATATTGTCGAGCTTGTTGGGCGCAACGCTCTTATTGGCGGCGCGCCGGCCGACCCAAGTTAAGAGCTCCGTCCCGTCCCGGCGGTAGCCGTTCAGATGAACGCCATAGGCTCGCGTTCCGAAAAACGGCACGGCACCCCGGTCGAGGCGAAAGATCGGCTCGGCACCCCAGCGTATGGTGACGTCGAAAGTCTCGCTTCGCGTCTTCGGGATTTGCTTCTCGTTGACCAGCGCGTCGACAACCTGGTCGACCGCACGGCTGACCGCGCGGGCGTCACCCCGCGCCACGAGCTCCACCTTGTCGTCGGCAACCCGGAATACATCAGGGAAATTCCGCAGCGCCTCGGCATTGTCGCGGCGCACCAACCCGATCCGCTCGGCTGCAGCAAATAGCGGCGCCACACGTGCCGGGTCGTAATTGTTGCACCGCCGGATATGATCGAGAAACGACACAGCTGCCCACTCTCCGATCGGCGCTTAGAGAACCCGCCGATCAGCGGCTACGATCCCGGCACATCGTCAACACCGTCTGAACAGAGACGATTTGCCGCAGGCAAGCCGCGATGTATTCGGTGATGTCGGGGTCGAGCCCGTTCATCTCGATCTCGATCGCCAAGCGCGATCGGTCGGCCCCACAAACCGCGCTGTGCCAACACGACGGCACGAGACCGCGCTTGGCAAAGAGCTCCAAAATCCGTGGCATCACTCCCGGCTCGGCGCGGGCGTGAACGAAAAAGAAAGCGGCTTCAGAAAGTTTGGTATCAGCCGCATTCGCGGCAACTGACGACATGGCGGTCATCCTCGGCAAAGCTAAGGCGAATCGAGCAGACCCGAACCCCTCCGGGGTTCGGGACCGTAATTCGCCGGCTGTGCCGGCCGTCTGTCGTCACCGGGGCCACGGCGGCAGTTCTATTCCTCGTCGGCAGGCGCGTCAACTTAGCCCGGTGCGAAACGCTGCGTCCTGTAATTAGCAGATCGCAAACAGGTTCTCGTCTTGCTCACCGCAACAAGACGATGCGGCGAGGGACACCTGCCGCGAAGCAGCCGTTCGCTCTAGAGAGCCTGCGAAGCGCCGAAGGCAGGGTGACGACAGAAAAGACTTCCATATATCGCTGGCGTCGCCCGCCCTGGCGGTGGTTCTATTGTCAATGGCGTACACGTTCTCCCATTGAACGGAGAGATTGATGTCCCTGACGCGCCTCGGTGTCGTTCTTGTGTCGACGCTCGTTGTCGCCGGCGGATGCAGCATCGGTGCGCCCGAGCGCGCCAGCAACATCCAGAATTTGAACGCCATCCCCGATGATATCTCTTCGGTGAATATGGCCCGACCCGAGGCCCAGAAGGTGCAGGATCCGAACCTGCCAACCACCCTTCCCACCCACTACGGGCTGCCGCAAGATTAGACCGGCTCCCGGTCACGGCCGAAAGCTCACCGTCGGCAACGACCGCTGGGGTGCTCATTTGGCGTGAAGCTTCCGCGGAAGTGGTATTGCTACGATCTGGTATCCAAATTCTGGCATGACTGTCGCTTTTGACACGCTGATCCTCGGGCTTACCAAGTGCACGGGCGGTGCCTTCTTTAGGCCCGAGGATGCAGATCGGCTCGAAGCAGCCGATCTGGCGCCCCAGCCGGCGACGGGTGTGGCAGCCGCCCTGAGACGGCTACAGCGAGCATGGTCAACCGTGAATATCTGGACCTGCGGCCCGGCCAGATCCGCGCCGAACCAAAAGCTGAGCTGGTGGAAGCCAGGGCCGAGATCCTGCGATGGATCATCGGGGCGATCGGCTTCGAAACCGTCGTTGTCAATGGCGCGGTCGCGGCGCTGATCCGGCTGCTGCACTACGTGCACAGGAGGTGTGCCGAAGATGACAGATGACCGGCGCGCGCTGCTGGCCGAAACCGGGCGCGCGCTCGGCGCGGCCGAAGCTTTTTTGGCGGCGGCGCAGACCGCGATCGGCGCCGAGACCGTCCCGCTTGACGCCCTTGACTCGGCTCGCGTCGAAGCCCGTCAATTTGCCGCCCATGCCCTCGCCTGGATCGCGGCAACCGTCGAGGGACTACGCCAGATCCGCGATTGGGCGCTGCGGCTTGATGGGGCCGGCGAACTCGGCGAGAGCGAAACGCTGATCCTCGCGACCGCCTATGGGGAATATCTCGCCCAACTAACGGGTGGAGTCCCGATGGCGCAGAGCGAATTTGCTCGGCCGTCCGAGCTCGGTCTCGGCGAGAACGACACCGCAGAGTTGCGCGGTGGTGCTGCTGCGGCGCTGGCGGCGGGGCTGCCGGCCGCCCGCTCGCGGCTCGGTTCGCTGATCGCCGCGGATGGAGAGGCCGCCTTTGGTCGGATTGGTCTCGACGATGCCGCGCTCGTCATGATGCGCGAAGAGGTGCGGCGCTTTGCCCAACGCGCGGTCGCACCGCTGGCTCAAGAATGGCATCGCCGCGACGAATTGATCCCGCTGCCGCTGATCGAGGAATTGGCCGCGATCGGCGCCTTTGGGGTGACGATCCCCGAGGAGCATGGGGGCTTGGGGCTCGGCAAGACCGCGATGTGCATCGTCTCCGAGGAGTTGTCGCGGGCCTATCTTGGCGTCGGCTCGCTCGGCACGCGCGCGGAAATCGCCGGCGAATTGATCCGGCAGGGCGGCACCGACGCGCAAAAGCGCCGCTGGCTGCCGGCGATCGCCGCGGGCGAGGTATTGCCGACGGCGGTGTTTACCGAGCCCGGCGCCGGTTCGGACCTCGCCGCGGTCGCAACCCGGGCGGTGCGCGACGGCGATGTCTTTCGCATCTACGGCGCCAAGACCTGGATCACCCACGGTGCGCGCTCCGATCTGATGACGCTGCTCGCCCGCACCAATGCGCAGGAGCGCGGTTATCGCGGTCTCAGCATGTTCCTGGCGCCAAAGCCGCGCGGGTCGGATGCCGACCCGTTTCCGGCAGAAGGCATGAGCGGCACCGAAATCCCGGTGCTCGGCTACCGCGGGATGAAAGAGTACGAAATCGCCTTCGACGGCTTCGCCGTACCGGCCGACGCGCTGCTCGGTGCGGTCGAAGGCGAAGGCTTCAAGCAGCTGATGGCGACCTTCGAGAGCGCCCGCATCCAGACCGCAGCGCGCGCGATCGGGGTGGCGCAGAACGCGCTCGAACTCGGCCTTGCCTATGCCCGCGAACGCCGGCAATTCGGCAAACCGCTCGCCGCCTTTCCGCGCATCTCGGAGAGGCTGGCGCTGATGGCGACCGAGACGATGACGGCGCGCCAGCTGACCT
>JAFAHP010000655.1 GCA_019237175.1 Alphaproteobacteria bacterium | reverse complement strand
GGGTGGTCGATATTCTTGACCCGGCGCTCGCCCTCGTCTTCGAAACCGAGATCGGGATAGCCGAGAAGCTGGTCGCGCACGCCGCGGGTCACATAGATCTGGCCAGGCTCCGCCAAACCTTCGAGTCGGGCCGCAATATTGACGCTGTTGCCGTAAATGTCGCGTTCGTCGACGATGACGTCGCCAGTGTTGATGCCGATTCGCAGCTGTATCCGCTCTTCGCCCTGATTGCCTTCACGCTCGGCCAGGCCGCGCTGGATTTCGATGGCACAGCGCACAGCGTCGAGCGCGCTGTCGAATTCGACCAGCATGCCGTCGCCCATGCTGCGCACCGGCCGGCCACGGTATCGCGTGACCGTCGGGTCGATCAGCGTTTTTACGTGCTCGGTGAGGCGGACATGGGTGCCCTCTTCGTCGGCACTCATCAATCGACTGTAGCCGACGACATCCGCCAGCAATACGGCGGTTAGTCTCCGTCTCAGATGGACATCGTCCATCAGGTTCACCAAATTTCTTAATCCTTTTAAGTTTAACACGCATTTTTGATGCTGTCACGGACGGCCACCGGACACTGTGATGCAGGTCACACGACCGGGCTTGGGGCTACGGCCGCCGCGGCGAGAGGAGAACGGCGATCGGAGGTCAGCGCCCGGCCGCTGGTTCGGGTGCCCTGTCGCCGATTGGATCTGGCCGCGCCTGCGCGTCTTCGGATCGATTTCGCCTTGGCCGGGCTTGGCCCGGCCACCCACGAGACGCCGGCCGGGCCTTTCGAGTTTCTCGTGGATGCCCCGGACCAAGTCCGGGCAAGACGAGATCTATGAACTCCTGATTTTACGTTCCGGATGGATTGACGACGACACGCCCTAATGGGAGCTGGTCAGGCGTGTCGCCCTCTCAACAATTTCAGCAACCCATAAAGGAACATCCCGGCGGGAAAAATCATCGTCGTCCAGACCCACGAGAGGTTTTCGGCGATTGTCTTTGCCGAGCTGCTCTGATCGGCAAATTCTTTGAGGATCCCGCCCGGAGCAACGGAGACCGTGATCTCGCGGGTAATGGTGCGGAGCGATTGCGGAACTTTTTGGCCGGCGACTTTGGTTTCGACTTCATAACTCATCGTCAAGATCTGCGAACCGGGATCGATCGCTTTTATTGCCCAACGCCATGTCGTCGCATTCTTGGCGATAAGCGGCTGAGGATTGGGGGTTTCCGGCGTCATTCGAAAGCCGGGACCGGTGAGGTGCGCGGTCAGAACCGGTGCGCCGGGAAGGGTGTCAACCGCAGCTTGTCGAACGCCATTGTCGGCAATCAGGCGGCGAATGGCGTCGGCTGCGGCCGGGTCGAGCCCGGTCTGCGGATCATGATCCGAGGCCCGCGCACTATGATTGATCAGTTCGGCGGCTTGTTGCCCGGCCTTGAGCAAGTAAGCGCCGGCGTCTCCAAAGCCGGTGAGCAGCATTGTGACAACCTCGGCCGTATCGTTGACCTGCATGCTCCTGGGCGCGGTGAGCAGTGCTATGCACTGGATTGCCCAGGGACTCCTCGCCGGGTTGTCGGTGTTGGCGACGCGCAGACCACCGGGGTTTTCGATTGTGGTCGCGTTTTGGCGAAGAATTCGATGGGACGGCCCGGAAAAGATTGTCAAATAGATCGCGAATGCCGCAATCAGCGCGGCAAGAACGACGGCGGAAGCCATAATGGCCAGCGGGCGCATGTCGGGCCCTCCTCCCGTCGGGTTCGTTACGATGAACGATACGAGTTCCGCAGACTGATTGAAAGCACCCGGCGGCGTGTCGGATCACGCGGCAGCGGGGGTTGCCGGTGCGGCCTCGCGGCGGGGGCGTGAAGGGGGTGCGGCGGGCAGCGCCCGGGCCGGATCGGCAGGGGGATGATCGTCGCGTTCGACGCGGCGGCGGATGCGGTGCAACTCGGTTTTTGCTCCCGGCTTGGGTCGCCGGGTGCGCCACGTGGGCTCTTGACTCCCGAAAATCGGCGTATTAATGCATATACATAATAACTGCATTATGAGAACCATGCCGCGGACCAGCCAACATCCAAAGGACGAAAGCTTCAACTTTCGGATCGATCCCAAGCTCAAAGCCGAGTTCCAAAGCGCAACGGAGGCGGAGGACAAACCGGCCGCGCAGGTGCTTCGCGACTTCATGCGGGCCTATGTGGACCGGCACCGGCGGCGCGTTTTCGCCACCGAAGCGCTGCGCCAGTCTCGACTGATCGCTGCGCGCGCCGCCGATCCGAGCAGCGACGAGGCCGAGGTGATGCGCTGGATGGAAGATGTGTCCAATGATGACGGCCTGACGGCGTGAGGCGCGGCGATCTGGTGACGGTCGCCGTCTCGGCGATTACGGCAAACCACGACCGGCGCTGATCGTCCAGGCAGATGTCTATGCCGAGCATCCCTCCGTTACCGTCTTACCGCTGACCAGCGAACTGATCGAGGCACCGCTGCTTCGGGTGACAGTGGAGCCAGGCGAGAGGAACGGGCTGCGCCTGCCGTCTCAGGTGATGGTAGACAAGACCACGACAATACCTCGCACAAAGCTGGGCAGGCGGATCGGCCAACTCGACGAGGTAACACTGAACCGCGTTAGCCAAGCGCTGACCGCCTCCCTAGACCTCAACTAAAGCCGCGGTAATTTCACGCGGCGGCGGGGGTCGGTGGCGCGGGTTCGCGGCGGCGGACGGGAGGTGGAGCGGCGATCGGGGCGAGCGCGGGGTCGGTGTAGGGGCGATCGTCGCGTTCGACGCGGCGGCGGATGCGGTGCAAATAAAGATAAAAGGCGGCAAGCTTGGTATGGGTTTCGACGATTTCACGGACCCGCCGCGGATAAAACACGAGCGCATGCTCGCGCGGCAGGCCCGAGCGGCGGTTCTTTCGGACCTTACGGCGGAAATATCCGCCTTGCAGCGGATGCAAATTTTCCTGAATAAAGGTAAAGTAGAATTGCAGGATATGGTTCAATAGCCGCACCGGTTTGATGCCGGACGCCTTGGCGCGGCGCAAGATCGTTTCGATATGTGAGGCTGAAT
>JAFAHP010000700.1 GCA_019237175.1 Alphaproteobacteria bacterium | reverse complement strand
GGCCGGCGGGGGAGAGGGATAAAGGTGCGGACGATTGTAAGAAGTGATGCGGTGACAACAGCAACCTCAATCGGCGGCGAGCGGCTGGCGATGCTGCTGGATGACGCGCCACAACCGCTCCGGAGTGGCGGGCATGTCGAAATGCCTGACACCGAGCGGCTTCAGCGCGTCCACGATCGCGTTGGTCAGCGCCGCCGGCGCGCCGATGGCACCCGCCTCGCCGCAGCCTTTGACGCCGAGCGGGTTGTGGGTACACACCGTCACATTGGTCGACAGCGCGAATTTCGGCACGTCGTCGGCGCGCGGCATCGGGTAATCGTTGTACGATCCGGTCAACAACTGACCTGTCGTCTTGTCGTAGACGCAGCCTTCGAGCAGCGCCTGGCCGATCCCTTGCGCCAGCCCGCCATGCACCTGCCCCGCGACGATCATCGGGTTGATGATGCGCCCGAAATCGTCGGACGCGGTGAAGTTTGCGATCGTTACCTGTCCGGTCTCCGGGTCGATCTCGACCTCGGCGATGTGCGCCCCCGACGGGAAAGTGAAATTCTTCGGGTCGTAGAAGGCGGTTTCGTCGAGCCCGGGTTCGAGGTCTTCGGGATAGTTGTGCGGCACATAGGCGGTTAATGCGACCTCACCCAAAGTCTTCGAACGGTCGGTGCCGGCGACCGTGAAATTGCCGTCGGCAAATTCGATATCGGCCTCGGCGGCTTCGAGCAGGTGTGCAGCAATCTTGCGGCCTTTGGCGATGATTTTGTCCATCGCCTTGACGATCGCGGTCCCGCCGACCGCCAATGACCGCGAGCCATAGGTCCCCATGCCATAAGGGATCTTGTCGGTGTCGCCATGAACGATCTCGACGCTCTCGATCGGGATGCCGAGCCGGTCGGCGACGAGTTGCGAAAACGTCGTCTCGTGCCCCTGGCCGTGGGTATGCGACCCGGTAAGGACCGAGACGCTGCCGGTCGGATGCACGCGGATCGCCGCACTCTCGTAAAGCCCGGCGCGCGCGCCCAATGAGCCGACGACCGCGGAAGGCGCGATACCGCAGGCTTCGATATAGGCGGCGATGCCGATGCCGCGCAATTTGCCGCGCGCCAAGGTCTCGCGGCGGCGCGTTTCGAAACCGGAATAATCCGCCGCCTTCAGCGCCAGTTCGAGGGTCGTCTGGTAATCGCCGCTGTCGTACTGTAGCGCCACCGGCGTCTGGTACGGGAAGGCGTCGGCGGGGATGAAATTGCGGCGGCGCAATTCGGCCGGATCGATGCCGAGTTCGTCCGCGGCGACATCGACAATGCGTTCCAGCAAAAACGTCGCCTCGGGCCGGCCGGCGCCGCGGTAGGCGTCGACCGGGACGGTATGGGTGAACACCGCCTTGGTCTCGACATAGATCGCCGGGGTCGTATAGGTGCCGGCGAGCAGCGTCCCGTACAGATAGGTCGGGATGCAGGGCGCGAAGGTCGACAAGTAGGCGCCCATATTGGCGATCGTCGAAACCTTGAGCGCCTGGAATTTGCCTTGCCCGTCGAGCGCCAGTTCGACATGGGTGACGTGGTCGCGGCCATGCGCATCGGACATGAAGCTTTCCGAGCGCTCGGCCGTCCATTTAACCGGCCGCTTCAGTTTGCCGGCGGCCCAGGTGACGATCGCCTCTTCGGCGTAATGATAGATTTTCGAGCCAAAGCCGCCGCCGACATCGGGGGCGACGACGCGCAGTTTCGCCTCTGGAATGTGGAGCACGAAGGCGCCCATCAGGAGGCGGATCACATGCGGGTTTTGGCTTGTCGTGTAGAGTGTGTAGTCGCCGGTGGCGCGGTCGAATTCGCCGATTGCCGAACGCGGCTCTATCGCGTTCGGAATCAGCCGGTTGTTGACGAGGTCGAGCCTGACGATTCGCGCCGCGCCGGCAAAGGCGGCGTCGACTGCAGCGAGATCGCCAAGGCTCCAATCGTAGCAGAGGTTTCCCGGGACCTCGGCAAAAACCTGGGGTGCCGCCGGCTTCAACGCCTCGGCGGGATCGACGACTGCCGGTTCCTCCGCCCAATCGACCTGTATCTGATCGGCCGCCTCGCGCGCCTGCGCCAGGCTGTCGGCGATCACCGCCGCAACCGGATCGCCGACATGGCGCACACGATCGACCGCGAGCGGCAGATGTGGCGGCTCCGCCATCGGCGAGCCATCTTTTGAATGGATTTGCCAGCCGCACGGCAATCCGCCGACACCGTCGGCGGCCATATCCCTGCCGGTGAAAACGGCGGCGACGCCGGGGGCCTTTGCCGCGTCGGCGGTGTCGATGCCTGTTAGCCGGGCGTGCGCGTACGGACTGCGCAGAATATATGCATAAAGCTGACGCGGGCGGTCGACGTCGTCGGTGTAGGTGCCCTGCCCGGTCAGGAAACGGTAATCTTCGCGCCGCCGGACCGGCGTTCCGATCGTGGTCATCACCCTACTCCGCCGCCGCTCCATGAACGTTGGCGGGCGGCGTCTCCCCGCGCATCACCGCAGCACCCTCGGCGATCGCCAAGACGATATTGTGGTAACCGGTACAGCGGCAAAGATTGCCTTCGAGATATTCGCGGATCTCGCGCTCGCTCGGGTTCGGGTTGTTTTTGACGAGGTCGAGCGCACTCATGACCATGCCGGGTGTGCAGAACCCGCATTGCAGCGCGTGATTGTTGCGAAACGCCTCCTGCATCGGGTGCAACGTGTCGCCGGTCGCAACCCCCTCAATCGTCAGCACCGAGCGGCCTTCCGCCTGCAGAGCCAACAAGGTGCAGGATTTGACCGCCTCGCCATCGACGTGGACGACGCAAGCGCCGCACTGGCTGGTGTCGCAGCCGACATGGGTGCCGGTCAGCCCGAGCTGCTCGCGCAGCAACTGCACCAAGAGGGTGCGCCCTTCGACCGTCGCCGACACCGGTTTGCCGTTTACGGTGAGGCTCACCGTCTTTTGCATCGAAACCTCCCTTGCTTCGTGCGTCGTGGCCGTCCCCCGACGGCCGCAGCCGCGCGGAGTTTTATGCGCGCCGCCGTTCGGGTCAAGGCGTTCGCGAGTGTTAACGAGCCCCGCCCCTGCGCGTGAAGTAATAGAGGATCGCGGCGACAGCCGCGGTCAGCCCGGTTACCCATACGGCAGGCGACAGGCGCCGCGATGTCGTGTCCTCCGCGGTCGATGGCTGCGGCTCGGGTGTTGTCGGCTCGGCCGCCACCGGCTCCGGCGGCGACGCGCGCTTGGCTGGTTCGGTGGCCTCGGACACGCCGGTGGGAACTGCTGCGAGCGCTCCCGAGGCGCCGTTGTTGCCTGCAGCCGCGGGCGAGACGACCTGGGCGAAGCGGCCGAAAAAATCCTCTGCCATCTTGCGCGAGGTGGCGTCGATCAGCCGCGAGCCGATCTGCGCGAGCTTGCCGCCGACATGGGCCTGCACGTCGTAGCGCAGCACCGTCGCTTCGTCGCTCTCGTCATCGAGCTTGACTTTGGCGCTGCCTTTGGCAAAGCCGGCGACACCACCGCTACCTTCGCCCGAGATCGTGTAGGCCTTTGGCGGGTCGAGATCACTGAGACTCACCTTACCGCCAAAGGTGGCGCTGACCGGTCCGACCTTGGCGCGCACCCTGGCGGTGAATTCGGTATCCGAGACCTTTTCGATCGTTTGACAGCCCGGGATGGCCTGTTTGAGAACCTCAGGATCATTGAGCGCTTGCCAGACGCGTTCGCGCGGCGCCGGGATGCGAAATTCACCGGTCATTTCCATTGGCACGATCCTTTCCTGCGCGCTTCGAATGTGCGGCCCGCTAGCGGTGTTTGCAACCGTCATTGCATCGTCAAACCAGACAAGCGGAGCGCATATGGAATAAACTCCGCCCGTAGGCGGTCGGCGTGATCGAGGAATAAGCCGCGAGATGAATTGGATCGCGCAGCGGCGGCGGCAAAGCCGGTTTGAACAGGTGGCGTTGCCGCACCTCGACGCGGCCTATTCGCTGGCGCGCTGGCTAACGCGGAACGACGCTGATGCGTCCGATGTCGTACAGGAGGCCTATCTCAGGGCGTTTCGCTATTTCGACAGCTATCGTGAGGGCGACGCCAAAAGCTGGCTGCTCAGGATCGTGCGGCGCACCTGCTATAGCTGGCTCGCACGCAACCGGCCGACGGAGCTGATCGCTCTCGACGCTATCGATGACCCCACCGGAGTGAATGCCGCAGGCTCTGCGCAAGCGAACATGGGCGACACCGAAACATTGCTGATGAACCGGTCGGATCTACGCCGTCTCGATGAGCTGATCGAAGCGCTACCGCCACCACTGCGCGAGGTGATCGTGCTGCGCGAATTGCAGGAACTCGGCTATCGCGAGATCGCTGATGTGACGGGCGTCCCGATCGGCACGGTGATGTCACGGCTGCACCGCGCCAGGACGGCACTGCGCCGGGGTTGGGACGGGGAGAATATCGAGTGATGCAATGTTCCGACGCCCGTCCGAGGCTCGAAGCCCATCTGGATAATGAACTCGACGAAGCCGAGCGGGCGGCGCTGGACGACCATATCGCGAGCTGCGCCGACTGCGCGCCCGAGGCGCTGGCGCTCGAGCGGCTGCGCGACGACATCCGCGCATCGGCCTCGGCTTACCGTGCGCCGGCCGCGCTGCGCTCGCAGATCCGCGCGGCATTGCGCCGTGACGCGAGCGGCGCGCCGGCGATCGCCCGCGGGCCCGGCTGGCTCGCGGTTGCCGCCTCGATCATGATCGCCGTTGCCCTGGGCTCCGGCGGGACATGGCTGATATCGGGCGACCGCCAGCGCGACGCGATCGCCGACGAGGTCATCGATAGCCATCTGCGCTCGTTGCTCGCCGAGCATCTAACGGATGTCGCGTCCTCCGACAAGCATACGGTAAAGCCCTGGTTTGGCGGGCGCACCGAGCTGTCGCCACCGGGCATCAACCTCGCCGCCGAGGGCTTCCCTCTGGTGGGCGGCCGCCTCGATCTGATCGACGGCAAGCCGGTCCCCGCCCTCGTCTATCGGGCCGGTAAACACATTATCAACGTCTTTGTCTTGCCGGCCGGGCACGGCGACCATCCCGAGACCGTGCACCGCCAGGGCTACACCCTGCGTCACTGGAACGAAGGCGATCTCGGCTATTGGGCCGTGTCCGACGCTTCGCCCGACGAATTTTCGCGCTTCGAGCACGCGTTTCGTGCCGCCGCCAGCTGATCGGCGCTTACTATCGAGGCCAACCGCGTTTCGCCGTTTCGCGTCGCAACTTTGACGCTGAAGATCAGTGTAATTGCGGTTCACCGAACTTCCCCAAGCTGCGAATGTGGGGGAGACTGGACGGGCCGAAGGGGGAGCTTCGATGGACGCCGCCGAGATCATCGCCCAGCTGACCTATTCCGAGGGCCTACCAAAAGAGGCGTTGGCGGCCGCATCGACGCGGCGTGCCGAGTTGGTGCCCCGGTTTATCCGCGAAATCGATTCCTACCTCGCAGCTGATGAACCTGAGCGGGCTAAGCGGACGCCGCTGTTTTTCATCTTCCATTTGCTCGGCGAATGGCGGGAAAAGTCGGCCTACCGGCCGTTGGCCCGTCTGCTGCGGTGCCCCGGACACGAGTTGGACCCATTGCTTGGCGACGCCATCACAACCACCACCCATCGGGTGATGACGGCGGTTTTTGACGGCGATCCGCAGCCGATTTACGACATCATTCTCGATCCGGCGGCCGATGAGTTTGTCCGGTCCCGCATGTGCGAAACCCTGGCGATGTTGGTGCTGCGGCGTGAGCTCGACCGGAGCCTCGTCACCCGATTTCTTTGTGACGCCTACACCAAATTGCAGCCGCAAGCGGAGTGCTATGTGTGGCAGGGATGGCAAAGTGCGATCGCCATGCTCGGCTTGAGCGAGCACGAGACGCTGGTCAAGCGCGCTTTCGATCGAGGCTTTATCAATCGCCACTGGCTCGGCTTCGAGGATTTCCGGCGGGATCTCCAATCCGCGATCCAGCACCCTGGCGAGCCCCAGCGGCCCGGTGACGACAAATTCACATTGTTCGGCGACACCGTTGAGGAGTTGTCCGGCTGGTTCGGCTTTAGCGGTGATCACCGTGCCATCCGCAAGCGGGAGCTGGAGTGAGCCGGCGCGCCAAAGCTGACGCACGAACAAATGTCGAGAGGTCGAGAACCGGGCGGTTTCTCGAGCAGGGAGACGGCACAAGCATAGCGCCCGCGCGGTGGTCGAAACGGGAGCAGGCCAAGGCGAAAACTATTGGCGGCTCATTAGATATAAAATAAAAGATGAAGGGTTGCTGTTATAGCTATCTAACTTAATTACGTTATATCGAGCGATTGGAGCAGCGCCTTTGCCTGTTTCAGATCAGGTGTATCGAACCCCTCGGTGAACCAGCCGTAAACCGGTGCGAGAAGCTTCCGCCCTTCCGTGGGGCGGCCGTGGTCGCGGCGGAGGCAAGCGAGGCTCATGGCAGCGCGCAGTTCCCAGAGCTTTGCTTTCTGCGCTTGAGCGGTGCTCAGGGCGTCCGCCCGCGACGGCGGAACCATCCTGGTCGTCAAAGACGACGAGGAAGTGCCGGCGGTTGCGGCCGAATGTTTAAAGGAGCTCGGGTACCGGGTGGTGACCGCCGTCAACGCCGCCCGAGCGCCGGAGATATTGGCGGGAGACCAATCGATCGATCTGCTGTTTTCGGATGTCGTCATGCCGGGGGGCATTAATGGCGCTCAGCCGGCGGCAAATGCCCGGCGAGTTCGACCCGATCTAAAGGTTCTGCTAACCTCGGGACACACTGCAGCCGCTCTCAA
>JAFAHP010000343.1 GCA_019237175.1 Alphaproteobacteria bacterium | reverse complement strand
GCGCCTCGATACCGGCATGGCCTGGGCCGAGGATCCGCCGTCGCGCACCCGCCACCTGATCAGCAATATCGAGGTCGAGCCCGGCGAGACGGCGCAAGAGATCAAGGTTTATTCGAATTTTGTGGTCTATCGCAGCCGGGCCGAGACGGAGCAGGACTTTTATGTCGGTGCCCGCCGCGACGTCCTGCGCCGCGTCGCCGGCGCGTGGAAGATCGCCGGCCGCAAAATCACCCTCGACCAGAACGTGCTCTTAGCCAAGAACGTCAGCATCTTCTTTTGAGCTTCCAAGCGGCCCAAATCCGCTGGCTCTTTTTCGATCTGGGGAACACCCTGGTTGATGAGAGCGCGGCGCAGGAGAGCCGCATGAGGCAACTCGCCGACTGCTTGGCAAAATATGGAAGACACTGCTCGCTCGAGGACATCCGAAGCGCTCGCGAAGCGGCGTCGGCGGAGTACGCGCCGCGCTCGATCACTGCTGCCATAGCAAAGCTGACGGACGATCCCGGCCTCGGCCAGCTCGTCTTAGCCGAGGCTCGATACCCGAGGGAGCTGGAGGCGCTCTATGACGGGGCGGAGCAAACGCTCCGGACATTGTTACGGCACTATCGGATCGGGGTGATCGCCAATCAATCGCCCGGCACCGAGGAACGGCTGATCAAATGGGGGCTGATGCCCTTCGTCTCGGTTTGCCTCGCCTCGGCGGAACTCGGTATCGAGAAACCGGACCCAGCGATTTTCCGCATCGCTCTTGCCCGCGCCGAATGCGCAGCTGAGGAAGCCGTGATGATCGGCGACCGGCTGGACAACGACATCCGTCCGGCTCGACTACAGGGCTGGAAGACGGTCCGCATCCTCCAGGGCTTCGCCCGGTTTCAGTCCCCGCGTGACGAGTTCGACAATGCCGACGCGACCCTGACGACCCTTTCGGAACTTCTGCCCCTGTTCGGGCGGTGACGAGGTCCGGCTAACAGCATGAGCTCTGTTGCAGAATATTGTGGGCGAGCCCATGCGATGCCCGCGACAAGCGCTCGTCATTCGTCCAAAACGCGTCGCAGCCGTGATATTGCGCGCAGGCGAGGTGCAGCGCATCGGGCGTCTTCAGCCCGAAACGGGCACGAAGCTGCGCGGCTTGGAGGAACACCTGCCCAGGCATCTCCAACGGCGCGAATTGGTCGAAGAGTTCGACATAGGCGCGCTCCAAGACCGGATCGCCGCGCCTGATCGGCCCAACCAGACATTCCAATTTCACGAGAGGCGAGATGCCGAAGCGGGATTGAGCGGCCTCTGCAATTGCGGCGGTGACCTGTTCGGCCCAGCGTGCATGCCTTTCGACGAGATAGATCAGGAGGCAGGCGTCGAGGTAGATCAATCCCACGCGTTCCTTTCCTGCTCGATATCGGCGTCGATTTCTTCGGCCGATCGTCGCGCATAGACCGGCAAGGGATGGCGCTCGAGCCAATCGAGGACGGCTCGCGCATTGCCTGCGCCGCCTGATCGCACCGTTCGCTGCGTGGCCGGCACCAACCGCGCCACCGGCTCCCCCCGGTTGGCGATGACCACCTCTTCGCCAGCCTGCATGGCTTTGATCAGCTGCGAGAGGCGGTTTTTAGCCTCCAAGATATTTACTTGTATGATGGACTCCTTGATCCTGGCTATCAAGGCCTAAAAGTAGGCCTGTTAGCCAGGATTGTCCAGAAGAGAACCAATTATAGCCACAACTGCTGCGTGGCGAGCCTCGCGCCGGCAACCAGCGCTTCGAGCTTGGCCCAAGCGAGCTGCGGGTGGATGCGTCCGCCGAGACCGCAATCGGTGCCGGCGATTACGTTTTCGCGCCCGACCACGCGGGCGAAAGTCACAATGCGGTCGGCGACAAGCTCGGGATGCTCGACGACGTTGGTGGCGTGGCTGACGACACCGGGGATCAGGATCTTGCCGCCGGGCAGTTTGACGTCGCGCCAGACCTTCCATTCATGGGCATGACGGACATTTCCGGCTTCGACCGAAAATGCGCCGGCGTGGACCAGCAGCAGCACATCGACAATACTGGCGAGCGGCAGATCGGTCGAATGCGGCCCGTGCCAGCTGCCCCAGCAGATATGATAGCGGATCCGGTCTTCGGGGAGACCGCGCAAGGCGTGGTTGAGCGCCTCCACCCGCACCGTAGCGAACTTCTTGTATTCCTCGACAGTGGGCTCGGGGTTGGCCATATCCCAGCTGTCCGGCAGGCCGGGATCATCGAGCTGTAAGACGAAGCCGGCCTCGATGATGGCGCGGTATTCTTCACGCATCGCCTCACCAAGGGCATGAAGAAATTCTTCATCCGATGCGTAGTACCGGTTCTGCCGGCGGGCGAAGCTGCCCGGCGCCACCGAGGTCATAAAGCCCTCCGCAGCCGTGGTTTTCGCTAACGCGGTCTTAAAGTTGGCGAGGTCGGCGCTGAGCGCCCGCTGCCCGACATAGCTGATCGGACCGGTGAACACCGGCGGCCGGCCGCCGAGAGAGCTCGACGAGCGAAAGCTCGTGGCGTCGAGTTCGGCGTAGAAGTCGACGAATTTCATACGATCTCGCCGCCCGGCGAGCGCCGGCAAGCGGCCGGGCTCGCCGCGCTCCCAGCCGGCGAGGCGTCCCCAGGCATAGCTCGACCACGCGCCGTAATCGACGGCGCCCGAGGTCGTCTTACCGAACTCGCCGTCGTTGACGACGTCGATGCCGATCTCAGCCTGCTTGCGGCAGACGTCGTCGACGGCGGCGGAAAGTGCGGTCGCGAACGCCGCTTCGTCGTAGGCTCCGCCGGCAAACTTGGCACGGTTGAGTTCGAGGAGCGCGTCGGGCCGCGGCAGGCTCCCGACATGCGTTGTGAGTATTCGTCGATCGCTGCGCTTCATGGTGTCAGGATCCCTCCCGTGGTGTGTTCTCGACTTCGAAAACAGACTTTACGCTCCGCATCGCCGGCTTTTAATCCCTGGCCGGAGCGTCGCCTCCGAGTGGCGCTTGCGTTGCGCCAGGCACCACCGCACAATGATGACATGCAGTGACCTCCTGCGCTGGTATGCCATGCAAGTCTCTTACTTCGAAACCGCGCGATATCAAGTACCGCCGACGGTTCCGGCAGAATGGCCGGTGCCGCCCGGAGCTTACGATCCCGACACCGGCGCCGCCGCCTATCAAGGCATGGTCGACCGGGTCCAATACGTAGAAGAACTTGGTTTCGACTGGGTCAGTCTGTCCGAGCACCACTACTCGCCGCGCATCCTGACGCCGAATATCGCGGTTTCGGGTGCCTACGTCGCCGCCCAGTCGAAAAAAATAAAGATCGCGGTTCTCGGACCGATCGTCTCGCAAAGCAACCCGGTTCAGGTGGCCGAGGAGATGGCGATGCTCGACACGCTGTCGAATGGCCGCCTCGTTTTCGGGATGCTGCGCGGCACTACAAACGAATATCTGACGTTTGACCTCAACCCGGCCGAGGCGCGCGAGCGCACCACCGAAGCGATGGAGCTCGTCCTCAAAGCCTGGACCGAACCCCAGCCTTTCGGCTGGCAGGGCCGCCATTTCCAGTTCCGCACCGTCTCGGTGTGGCCGCGGCCGTTGCAGCAGCCCTTGCCGCCGACCTATTCGCTTGGCACCAGCCGTGAATCCTGCGAGTTCGCCGCACGCCATCATATCGGTCTTGGGGTCTCGTTCGCGCCGTTTGAGGTCGTCGCCAAGTCGACCCGGTATTATCGCGAGGAATGCGCAACAAACGGCTGGGAACCGACACCCGAGCAGATGCTTTATCGCGCCAACATTCTGCTCGCCGAGACCGACGACGAAGCGCACGAACTGCTCGAACAGCAGCGCAAGGGGTCGCCGCCTTTTCCGATGCGGGCCGGCGTGCGCGAGGCGTTGCTGCAGCTCGACAAGCGCAACGTCGCCGGCGAGGCGCGCACACCCAATGTCGGCGGCATGTTGCCGACCTCGTTCTACGGTGGCCCCGATACGGTTGTGGAACAGATCAAGCGCTGCCGCGAGCAAGTTGGGGTCGGCGTGCTCGATCTTGCGTTTCAGAACCCTGGCGCTCCCGATACCGGCCGGCTGATGCATTCGCTCGAACTTTTTGCGGACAAGGTATTGCCGCGCATCCGTGAGGTTTGATGGCGTACCGATTGATGCGAAGCGTGAATGCCCCCTCACCCCGACCCTCTCCCAGCGCGGGGAGAGGGTCGGGGTGAGGGGGCCCACCCAGTTGAGAGAACATGAAAGTCTCGTATTTTGAAACCGCGCGCTATCGCGCGCCACGCCAATTGCCGGCGGAATGGCCAGTGCCGCCCGATGCATACGATCGCGAGGCCGGCGCCCAATCCTATCGCGGCATGGTCGAGCGGCTCAAATTTGTCGAAAAGCTGGGGTTCGACTGGATCAGCGTTGCCGAGCACCACTACTCTCCCAATCGCCTGACCCCAAACCCGATCGTCTCGGCAGCACACCTCGCGGGTTATGCGCAAAAGATAAAGATTGCGGTGCTCGGCCCGATCGTCTCACAGAGCAATCCGGTGCAGGTCGCCGAAGAACTGGCGATGCTGGACAATATGCTGGCCGGCCGCCTGGTCGTCGGGATGTTGCGCGGCATCACCGGCGAGTATCTGACCTACGGCCTTAATCCCGCAGAGGCGCGCGAGCGCACGACCGAAGCGATGGAATTGGTGTTGAAAGCCTGGACCGAACCGCAGCCCTTTGGGTGGCAGGGACGGCACTTTCGGTTTCGCACCGTGGCGGTCTGGCCGCGGCCGCGGCAGCAGCCATATCCGCCGACCTACGCGCTCGGCACCAGCCGTGAATCCTGCGAGTTCGCCGCACGTCATCGTCTCGGGCTTGGGGTCTCCTACGCGCCTTTCGATGTGATCGCCCGGGCAACCCACTACTACCGCGAGCAATGCGCGCAATATGGCTGGCAGCCCTCGCGCGATCAGATCATCTACCGGGCGAACATCCTGATTGGCGCCACCGACGCGGACGCCGAGCAATTGCTCGAAGCCCAACGCGGCGCCCGGCGAGACTTTCCTCTGTCGCCGCCGGTGCGCGACGCCCTCCTGCAGCTCGATCAGCGCAATGTCGCGGGCGTTGCGCGCACACCCAATGTCGGCGGAGTATTGCCGACCAATTTTGTCGGCTCACCCGACAGGATCGTCGATCAGATCAGGCGCTGCCGCGAAGAGTGCGGGGCCGGTGTGCTCGACCTGATGTTCCAGCTCCCGGGTTCGGCTGATCTCAGCTTGTTAATGCGCTCGCTCGAGCTGTTCGGGACCAAGGTCTTGCCATATATCCGTGTCATCTGACCGCCTGTGAGGAAATCTCTTTGGAAGGCTGGTCCCACGGCTGTCATCCCGGGATGCCCGAAGGACAGGCCCGGCCCCCGGGCTATGGTGGCGAAGGCCCGCCGGACT
>JAFAHP010000178.1 GCA_019237175.1 Alphaproteobacteria bacterium | reverse complement strand
GCGTATAACCCGGGGCGGGGATGACAACCCGGAGGGTTTGCGCGAACGTTAGTGGAGCGCGGTCCGGTGCGGCAAAGCAGACCGTCCTTTGGCATCAACCCGACTGGACTGCCGGCAACCGGCTCTGAACTGCTGGCAGCGGAATCTGTTGGCTTGATGGCAATACCGGGCGCATGCCTACAATTTTTCGGCAGCGCGGGCGACGCGATCGACCGCGGCGAGCCAATCGTCGAGCGCGCGTTCGGCGGGTTCGATCAGCACGTGTCCGACGCCGGCTTCACGATAGCCGCCGAGCCTTGCGGCGAGTGCCTTGTCATCCTTGCCGTCCCAGCCCGAGCGTACCGAGATGACAAATTCCGGTTCCGGGCGAGCCGCGCGCAGCCGCTTGACGATCGGTGCGGCCTCTTGCGGCGAGACCCGCGAGCCGTGCCAGCCGTCGAGCCGCAACGCGCGCTTGAGCGCCGGCTCGGAGCTGCCGCCGATCCAGATCGGGATCGGTTGGACCGGATGCGGCAACGACCGCATGTTGTCGATGACGGCGCGGATGGTGCGGGCCGGGAAGCTGACTGGGTCCTCGCTCCACACCGCGCGCATCATCGCGATACCCTCGTCCATACGCCGCCCGCGCTCGCCGAACGGCACGCCGAGGGCCGCGAATTCGGCTTCGAGCCAGCCCACCCCGGCGCCGAGGATCAATCGGCCCTCCGACAAATTCTGCAATGTCGCCAATTCCTTGGCGAGTGGCAGCGGGTGACGCATCGGCAATACCAAGACACTGGTGCCGAGACCGACCCTCCTCGTGTAAGCGGCCGCCCAGGTCAATGTCAGGACCGGATCGTAAAAGATCGCCGAGGGCGGATAGGGTGCGCCCTTCGGGACAATGATGTGCTCGCTCGTCCAGACGTCCGCAAAACCCAGCTCCTCGGCTTGCACTGCCGCGCGCCTGATCGCCTCCGGCCCGGCCTTGCGCCCGATCTGGGGCAGATGAACTCCGATTCGCATGCCGATCCTCCTGAATTCACTGCTCGGCCGCGGCCAACGCGATCACCTTAGACTTATAGCCAGTCGGCAGAGTTTTGGCTTGGAGCCTCTGGTCGGCGGTAACAAAATCGCACGATAATCTTTCGGCGAGGGCGAGATAGATACAGTCATACGCCGGGTGATCCAATACGAGCGCTAGAGTTGTCGCCGCTTCCAACAACTGTCGCATCGGCGCCAATTCGACATCTGTATGCTCCAGCAACCGTGCGGCCATTTCTGCTTCCTTTGGGGTCAATTCGCTTCGGCGCACTTTTTTCCACAGAACATTGGCGCACTCGGCCACCAGCAGATCAGGAGCAAACAGCCGGTGGCGGCGCAACGCCAGCGCTTGCCGGGTCTCAGGCTCCGGGACGACCCATTTGATCGCGACGCTCGCGTCGATGATCAAATGGGTCATCGCTCATCGCGCCCCTCTTGGACCAGATCTTCGGCAGGTGTGTGATGGCGTCCTGCGGTCAGCGCGCGCAACTGAGCCGCGAGTGTATCAAAATTGATATCGGCCTCGCTGCTCAGCGTCAGACGCAGGATGTCTCTCACCTCAGCCTCTGCCGAACGCCCATGCCGCGCAGCCCGCCGTTTGAGCTTGGCCAGCAGATCGTCATCGAGATTGCGCACGCTCAGACTGCCCATGGAATCAGTTCCGGATTGCTGTCGTTGAGGTCAATGATATCATGAATCCCGGGTGCGCGTAATCACCTGAACAGAGCACGGGCTTGACCTCGATCATTCAACGGGGCAGCGGGCACGCTACAATAATTGCATGACCAGCATCGCGACTTGGCTCGACGTTCGTCCTTCAGCCTTCGACCATGGGCTGCCGCGCAATATTTATCGTTATGTGCTCGCCACCGGGGCCGTTCATCAATTAGCGCTGGTGGCGCTGACAGCGGTCGTCGCGCTGCTCGAGGTGGCGCCGCTCGAAATGCAGCGCCGGATTGTCAACGATCTCGTCAAGCACCGGCCCTTTAGCTGGGTCATATGGTTGTGTGGCGCCTATGCCGGCATCGTGCTGGTTCAAGGCGCTACCAAGCTTGCGCTCAATATCTATCGCGGTTGGGTCGCCGAGCGGGCGACGCGCGACCTGCGCCGCCGGGTGCACAATATTATCGAGCATCCCGCTGCGGCCCCTCCAGTGGCGGAGGCGCAAGGGATCACGATCTCGATGATTGTCGCCGAAGTCGAGCCGATCGGCGGGTTTGTCGGCGAGAGCGTCTCCGAACCGTTGCTGCAAATCGGCATCATGGGGTCGGTTTTCGCCTACCTGATCCAT
>JAFAHP010000605.1 GCA_019237175.1 Alphaproteobacteria bacterium | reverse complement strand
CAAAGGCCTGGATCGCCCAGTCGATGACCCGGCAGGCCATGTTGGGGGCGGCGATCTTGATCATCGCGATCTCGGCGCGCGCTTCCTTGTTGCCGTGGGTGTCCATCATCCAGGCGGCCTTCAGGGTCAGCAGCCGTGCCTGCTCGATCATGATGCGCGCCTCGGCGATCCGCTCCTGCGTCACGGTCTGGTCCGAGACGCGCGCGCCAAAGGCGACACGGCTTGCCGCGCGCCGGCACATCCGTTCGAGCGCGCGCTCGGCGAGCCCGATCAGCCGCATGCAGTGGTGGATGCGGCCCGGCCCGAGCCGGCCCTGGGCGATCTCGAAACCTCGGCCTTCGCCGAGCAACATGTTCGCGGCCGGCACCCGGACATTGTCGAAGACCACCTCGGCATGGCCGTGCGTGGCCTCGTCATCGCCGAAGACCGGCAGCATGCGCTTGACCACGACACCGGAATGGGGGAGCGGCACCAGGATCATCGATTGCCGGCGGTAGCGGTCCGGATTGCCCGGGTCCGACTGGCCCATCACGATCAGAACCTTGCAGCGCGGGTCCAGCGCCCCCGAGGTCCACCATTTGCGGCCGTTGATCACGTAATCGCCGCCGTCGCGGCGGATGCGGGTTTCGCTCGACTTCGCCCTTGCGTCGATGGCGTTCCTTCTTAGCGCTCGACGACGCACTCTGGCTTGAGGTGACGCAGCCGAGCGTATTGCTTTAATTCTTCGCGAGTAAAACGCTTGCGAATCTCCGCCTGCGATTTGCGTAACGCCGGTGTGGATAATCTACGGCACCCCCAAAGCGCCCACACATCACCGGTCCATGGGTTGACGGCAAAATAGCCAAAACCGCCCTCAGCGGGCGCCTCGTTCACGCCGTAGTAAACGAAAAAGGGAGGGCTCAGGTTGCTGTCATAATCGAATGCGTCCAGGTACTTGTCTGCCCCATAATGGGCTTCGGCCGTCAGGCGCCGAGCAATCGGCGCATCGATTTTCCAAGGGATCTCCGCGGCCCGGGTTGGCAACCCGCAGGTCAAGACTGTGATGCTGCCGGCCAATCCGAGGACACGAACTGCGCTACGGAGGATCATCTTAAGTCTTCCTACGAGCCACGATCGATCGGATCCCGCGAATGGTCGCGGCGACGTCGCCGACATAGCCGGGAAGCTTCGCTCCGGTTCTTATATCGATCCCGAACCTCCCGCTGTTCTGCAAGGCGGCGGCGAATGTTCTGGGGTCGCGCTTGTCCTGAATAATGGAACCTGAAACCGCAACAAAAGACTTCAGGCTCTCGCCATAGCTCGTGAAAGTGGCGACCTTAGTGCCGCCAGCGGAGAGCATGTACCCGTTGGCGAAGGGTGCGGGTAATGAATGCCAAAGTAATTGTTCCCTTGGGCCGCGAACCGATGCTCGCCCCAAGTCGACTCGAGCGCTGAGAGGCCGAGGATGTTCTCGACGGGCACGCCGAGCTGGTTGGCTGCCTTCTGCGTGTCGGCGAAGTGCGCGTCGACAAAGCGTTCCTTCCTCGCTTGGACATCGTCTGTTCGGGTGGCAACCGGCTGGATACTCGCATCCGCCGCCTGCCCAGCGTTGTCTGCGTCACTCGTCCACTGGCCGCCCTCGGGGCTGCCGGCAGGGTTGCGCGGCTGGTTCGGCCAATCCGGATTGGCCTTTCGCAACGCTGCGGCATGCGCGAGTTTCGTCATGCCCTCAGGGGTAATCTCCGGAGCCGCCAACAGCACTGCATGGATGCGGGCCTGCGCGTCCTCGCCGTCTGTGAGCAGCTGCACGATCTTGTCAAACCCGCGCCGGCAGCGCTCGATCTCATCGGGCGAGAAACCGTAGGCGAGGCGAAAGGCCTCCGCCACCTCTTCCGCCGGCCGAATGTGGTAGCGACGCCTGCCGGAAGCGTCGTTAACCGCTTCGACGAGCAGCATTGGACCGAGCGCGACGCCGTCTTCATCGCAAGCAAGCCCGGCTTCGCCGCGGGGAACCAGTCGGTAGGCGCGGGTAAATGAGGTGGTCATGGCGGTCTCCCAAGAATGCAATTCTCAAATTGACTATTTGTTTATTTGAGTTCGTCACTTCAAGAGAATGACCGACCGTGGTCCGCGAAATGAGCGCGGTTTGCTTCCCGGCGCTACGCGATCCACACCGGCCGTTGGCGGAAGCTTGGTGATGCATCGGCCGGCAACACCTCGGCCGAGCCGCCGGTGAGGCTCGCCGGGCCCTGGTATTTGCGCAGTTCGAGGCGGGCGATCTGGTTGCGGTGAACCTCGTCGGGGCCGTCGGCGAGCCGCAGCACGCGGGCGGTCGCATAGGCATAGGCGAGCCCGTAATCGCCGGTGACCCCCGCACCGCCAAAGGCCTGGATCGCCCAATCGATGACCCGGCAGGCCATGTTGGGGGCGGCGACCTTGATCATCGCGATCTCGGCGCGGGCCGCCTTGTTGCCGTGCTTGTCCATCATCCAGGCGGCCTTCAGAGTTAAGAGCCGCGCCTGCTCGATCATGATGCGCGCCTCGGCGATCCGTTCCTGCGTCACGGTCTGGTCCGAGACGCGCGTCCCGAAGGCGACACGGCTCGCCGTCCGCCGGCACATCCTTTCGAGCGCCCGCTCGGCGAGCCCGATCAGCCGCATGCAATGGTGGATGCGACCGGGCCCGAGCCGGCCCTGCGCGATCTCGAAACCGCGCCCTTCGCCGAGCAACATGTTGGCGCCCGGGACCCGGACATTGTCGAAGACCACCTCGGCATGGCCATGCGGCGCCTCGTCATAGCCGAAGACCGGCAGCATGCGCTTGACGACGACCCCTGGATGCGGCAGCGGCACCAGGATCATCGATTGCCGCCGGTAGCGGTCGGGGTTATCGGGGTCCGACTGGCCCATCACGATCAGCACCTTGCAACGCGGGTCGAGCGCCCCCGAGGTCCACCACTTGC
>JAFAHP010000538.1 GCA_019237175.1 Alphaproteobacteria bacterium | reverse complement strand
CCCCGGACTTGATCCGGGGGTGGGGGTGACAGCGGCCGTCGGTCTTCTCGGTTCGACTCGCTCGTTGCGGTAGCGTTCACCCCGCCCCGGTCCCTCCCCCATCGAGGGTCCCATCGAGGGGGAGGGGCTTAGGCGCACAAGCTGCTCCTTGCTGATAATCCTCGAAGACTCAACTGGGCAATTTATCGCCATCGGGGGGCGCCGGGAGGTCGAAGGCGTTCACCATCCCTGACAGGAACGCAAAATAGTTCGCGGCCGCGGTCAGTTCGACGAGCCACTGCACGCCGTGCCGTTCTTTGAGCCGATCCTGCACCCCCTGATCGGTGCGGTTCGTGCGGATGAGCTGACGCGTATAGGTCACGATGTCGCGCTCGTCCTGGGGCAACGAGGCCGGATCGCCTTTGGCGCGCAGCAGATCGATCGTCGCGTCCGGTACACCGGCACGGCGCGCCGCACCGACCTGGGCCGACCACACGTATGCCGCTTCCTTTTCGCGCACTGCCGCGAGGATCGCGTGCGAGCGCAATTTCGGCTCGACGACGCTGTCCTCGCGAAAAAACGTCACCAACGGCAACACCCGATGCGCCAATTCCGGGCTGTGCAACATGATACTGAACGGCCCGCGCACCTGGGGAAATACCTTGAGGACTTCGTCGACGATGCCATGATACTGAGTGGGGACGTCGTTTTTCCCGGAAACCGGTGGAATTCTTGGCATGATTTCCTCCTTTATTTATCAAGACCCGGATAAGGCTTGCCCCAATCGTCGAGATAGACCACATCGGCGAGCGACCCGCGCCCGACCGGGCCGAACCGGCCCATCGGGTAGCCGATTGGCAGGATGGCGTAGGAATGATAGCCGGGCGGGATGCCCATCGCCGCTTCGGTCTCCTTCTCGTACGTCAGGTGCCGGGTGGTCAATGTCGCGCCAAGCCCTAAAGCGCGCGCCGCCAACAGCATGTTCTGCACCGCTGGATAGATCGAGGATCCGGCAGAACGTCCCGGATTGGCGCCCTCGAGGCAGGCGACGATCCACACCGGCGCCTCGTGGTAATGGTCAGTCAGATATTGGTTTGCCGCGCGGGTCCGCTGGTAGCTGTCGGCCGATTGTCCGGGCGGCGCCGGACTAGTGTCGTAGCGCGGCCCGACGACTTCGTCGAAGGCTTTTTTGTAATAGACCTGCACCGCCTTCTTTTTCGCCGGGTCCTTCAACACCAGAAAGCGCCAGCGCTGGGTATTGCCGCCGCTCGCCGCAGCCTGGCCGGCGGCCAAAATCTTGAAGATCAGTTCGTCGGGCACCGGGTCGGGTTTGAGCCGCCGCATCGCCCGCGTCGTATGCAGGATTTCAAATGCGTCGCTTCCGCCAGGCGTTACTTGTGCTTGCGCCATTTCTTCCTCCATCGCCAATGACCGCGAACTCTAAGGGCGACCGCCGCGGCCCGACAAGGCCGGTGCGTTTTCAGCGTACGCCGAGCGCGGCAAGCCGCTGTTGCGCGTCGAGCACTGTGGTCTGACCCGAGGCGGGCTTTAGCCGAAAGTCGAAATGCGTCGTATAGTAAGGCGGTATGATGCCGAGGCGGCGCGCCTCGCCTTCGGCCATCTCGTGACGGGTGAAATCGCAGATCAGCGATCCCTTGACCGCGAAAACCGCGTCGCTTGCAAGATATTCGTCGGCGCTGTCGAAAATGTGGGTCGTCACCGGCTCGTGCCCTTCGGCCGAGACGACAAAATGAATGTGCGCCGGGCGCCAAGGGTGGCGGCCGGTTGCCCGCAGCATCGCGCCGACCGGGCCGTCAGAGGGAATTGGATAATGCACCGGCCGCACCGTGCGCACCAGATAGCGGCCCTCGGCGTCGGTATGGAATTTGCCGCGCATGTGCATCTGATGCAGGCTCGGGTCCTGCGAGTCGTAAAGGCCGCTGGTCTGCGCCTGCCACACATCGAGCAACGCGCCCGCGATCGGGCGGCCGCCGAGATCGAGCACCCGGCCGCTGACGAGGGTTGGCGGCCCCTGCTTGTCGAGAGGGGCGATGTTGCCGCCATAGGGCATTTCGGGTGCATTCAGCCGATGAAAAGGACCGAACACGGTCGATTCGGTGGCGCCGTCGGGTTTGCGGTGATTCAGCAGATCGACGACCATCGATACGCCGAGCGTATCCGAAAACAGGATGAATTCCTGGCGCTTGTCGTCCGAAAGGTGACCGGCCCGGGTCAGGATTTCGATCGCCTGAAACCATTCGGCTTCGGTCAGTTCGACCTCTTTGACAAAAGCATGCAGGTGTCCAATCAGGCTCAGCATGATCTGCCGCAGCCGGGTGTCCGAAGTCTGCGCAAAGCGCTGCAGAACTTCAGTGGTGATATCGTCATCAGTGGTGTTGCGCGGTGCCGCCATGATCGATCTCCGTTGTCTGCACGCGAACCCGGTCCCGCGGTAGAATATTTTTTCTCTTCAGCGCAACCGAAAAATACTCCAACCCGCCCTTATCGGAAGTATCTGCACCCGCGACTTTATCATGCCGATCGTCTATGACGGGGTGAGCAAGCTAGTAATATAAAGTTAAACGCTTGTCACCACGCCTGCTTACTCTGTCCATCCCGGCGCAGGCCGGGATCCATATCTGTCATGGGCACTGGCTTTCGCCGGTGTGACTAATAAAAGAAAATGTATCATTCGAGGGCTCAAGTGCCCACTTCGGCAATGCGCCGCAGCGGTGAATCACTGAGTTGGCTGCTGGCCATACAGCTTGGAGAACCACGGCTGATAGATCCGGCACTCCGCCTGCATGGTCTCGATCTCGCCGGGCGCTGCGTCGAGCGCTTTGATGACCTGCACGTCGTAGGGGGTCGTGCACATCTGCTCGGCAAGCAGCATGTTGACCCGTGGATCGTACCGGTTGAACGCGGCGAATTCGGGTGGAATTGGCCCCATGGCGTTGAGCGAGCTGACGCCAAAGGCTGGCTCAACCGGGATGTTGGGCGTGCAGCCCGCAGCAAAAAGAAGAAGCAAGACAAGGGCAGAAGAGATGCGCATAGCGGATCCGACGCTGCTTATCGCCACAGTGTGCCGGGCGGATGCGCTGCGTGCAACCATCGCGAAACGTCATAGCTCACCCGCGTCACGCTGCCACTCGGCGCGGACGAGCGGGTTGGCCTCGCCGGCAAGGCGTTCTTCGCGTTCGGCGCGGAATGATTGCGGCGACAGCCGTCCAACCGCCCATACGGCGGCGGCACGGACGAGCGCTGCCGGGTCGTCGAGGCAGCGCTTCGCAGCCCCCAGCAACTCGGAATCGGCCGGTCCGGCATTACCGATCGCAATCAGCACATTGCGCACAAAACGGGTGCGGCCGGTGCGCTTGATCGGCGAGCCGGCAAACAGGCGGCGGAAGGCGGCGTCATCGAGGGCGGCGAGCTTTGCGAGGCGCGGCGCGGTCAGTGCGGCGCGCGGCAGAAAATCGGCTTCGTGCGCGGTGCGGGCAAATTTGTTCCACGGGCAGACCGCGAGGCAGTCGTCGCAGCCATAGATGCGGTTACCGATCAGCGGACGCAGCTCAAGGGGGATCATCCCCTTGTGCTCGATCGTCAGATACGAGATGCAGCGCCGGGCATCGAGCTGGT
>JAFAHP010000518.1 GCA_019237175.1 Alphaproteobacteria bacterium | reverse complement strand
ACGCCGTCGGATAACGACGTGACCCCGCGCTCGCTGGGATTTGCCGCGAGCCGGCGCCTGCTCTCGAAGACCCACATCAGCGTACCGATCAGCACGAGCAGCCCCAGGGTGAGGACAATCAAGGCGCCGAGCTCCCTGAGAACTGCCACATAGGACATAACCGCCGCGATGGGTCCGGTTTGCTTGGGTAAGGCGACCGCGACGCCAGATCGGTGAGCCGGATAGGTGAATTCGACGTGAGCCAGCCGGTCCGGCGTGATGGTGATCGCGCCGATCGCCGCGTCGAACTGACCACGCTCGACTCCAGTGATGACGTCCTCCATTTGAGCGACGGCAATGAAACGATAGGTCAGATGGAGGTCTTCAGCGACGCGGCGCCAAAGGTCCACGCTGGCGCCCGAAAACAACCCCTCGGCATCAACCGATCCGTACGGCGGCACATCGTAGACAGCGACGCGCAGAGGCTCGTCAGAAGTGCGTTCGGCGCCCAAAGCGTCCGATCGTGCTGCGGCAGCCACGAGGCACACCACGAGGGCGATCGCGATCAGGCGCGATTGCGTGGCGATCCGTCGCCCGGACCGAAGATTGCGTGAACGCCGTCTCATGACCCAAGGATGAGAGTTGCCCGGTTCAATTTAGTAGGCTGGAAGCGTTTCCGGTCCTCTGACCCGAGGAAGCAGCGAATAATGGCCAGTTAATATTTCAGTTCTGTGACAGCAGTCGCCCACCTACCCCCGGCTTGACGACGGCTTCTGCTCGTGCTGCAAGTCCGCCTCTTTTCCATCGGGGGGCCGACGGTGAGGGGAAGCGCCATCAGCTATGCAAGCCTGACCGCGCGTGGCCTGGTCCCGAACCGGTGGGACATAATCGCCTTTCCGCTGGTCTTTGCGCTGCTGGTGCTTGCCGCCAAGGGTGCTCGCGAAACCTTGGCCCCGCTCGCGGCGCTCAACGAGCCGGTTGTATCACTCGATCCGACCAATCTGCCGGAATATGCGCTGCGCACGACCCTGCGGATGCTTGCGGCTATGGTCGCGTCGCTGGTCTTCACCGTCACCTACGGAACGCTCGCTGCCAAGAGCCGGCGGGCTGAGCTCGTTTTGATCCCGCTTCTCGACATACTGCAATCAGTCCCGGTGCTTGGTTACATTTCCTTCACCGTCGTGTTTTTTATGTCGCTATTTCCGGGGCGGGTCGCTGGCGCCGAAGCCGCCGCTATCTTTGCGATCTTCACCAGCCAAGCCTGGAACATGACCTTCAGCTTCTACCAGTCGCTGCGCACGGTGCCTCGCGACCTCGAGGAAGCGACGCATAGTTTCCGCTTTTCGGCATGGCAGCGGTTTTGGCGTCTCGAGGCGCCGTTTGCGATGCCCGGCCTTATCTGGAACATGATGATGAGCATGTCGGGCGGCTGGTTTTTCGTCGTCGCCAGCGAGGCGATCACGGTCGGCGACCGGACGATCACCCTGCCGGGGATCGGCGCTTATCTCGCGCAGGCGACGGCGGAGAAAGACCTTGCGGCGGTCGGCTGGGTGGTGTTGGCCATGACCGCGGTGATCATTCTCTATGACCAGCTGATGTTCCGCCCGCTTGTTGCGTGGGCCGACAAATTCCGCTTCGAACAGACCGGCGCCCAGACCGCACCTGGTTCCTGGTTCCTCGACCTGTTTCAACGCAGCCGGCTGTTGTCCGCCGCGGTCACCCCCGGAGGCTTGCTGCTGCACGCGCTGGCGCGGCGACGCTTCGCCCCGCTGCGCCGGGCGCCCGCGCGGGGTCGATCTTCGCGCTCGCGGATCATCGACATCCTCTGGTTTCTTGCCATCGCCGTCGCGGCCGGGCTCGCGACTTGGAAGATCATAGACTTCGTTGCATCCGGCGTAAGCTGGGAAGGCGTCCTCGACGCCGTGGAGCTCGGCCTCTTCACGCTCACCCGCGTCGTCGTGCTGATCGCGATCGCCTCATTGATCTGGGTCCCGCTCGGGGTCGAGATCGGCTTGCGGCCGCATTTAGCGGAGAAGATCCAGCCCCTGGCGCAGTTCCTGGCGGCGTTTCCTGCCAATCTTCTGTTCCCGGTGTTTGTCGTTGCCATCGTTCATTTCGCCCTGAACCCGGACATATGGCTCAGCCCGCTGATCATTCTCGGCACGCAGTGGTACATCCTGTTCAATGTGATCGCCGGGACGATGGCTTATCCCAATGACTTCCGCGAAGCGGCCACGAATTTTCGGATGCGCGGCTGGCAATGGTGGCGGCAGGTCATATTGCCGGGAATCTTTCCTTATTTTGTGACTGGCGCGATCACCGCCGCCGGCGGTGCGTGGAACGCCAGCATCGTCGCCGAGGCGGTGTCCTGGGGCGACACCAAGATCACGGCGCACGGCCTCGGTGCCTATATCGCCGACAACACGGCAGCCGGCGATTATCCGAA
>JAFAHP010000486.1 GCA_019237175.1 Alphaproteobacteria bacterium | reverse complement strand
GCGGGTCTCGGAAAAGAAGCGCGAGAGCAGCAATGTGACGTCGCTGATCCTGGAGCCTAATGACGGGCAGCCACTGCAGGCCGCTCTGCCCGGGCAGTTTGTCGTATTGCGACTGAACCCGGCGCCCCAGGCGCCAGCCCTCTTGCGCAGCTATTCGTCGTCGGGCGAGCCAAGCGAGCATCGCTATAGGATCAGCGTCAAGCGGGAACCCGACGGCGCAGCCGGAGCCTATATCGAGGCACAAGTCGGGGTCGGTGACGTGCTCGAAGTGAGCGCGCCACGCGGCAATTTTATTATGGGGCCGGGCGCCGGACCGGTTGTCCTACTGAGTGCCGGCATCGGCGCGACCCCGGTCCTCGCGATGCTCCATGCGTTGGCCGCCGAGGCTTCGCCGCGCGAGGTGTGGTGGATTCACGGGGCGCGCAACGGCAGCGAGCATCCTTTTGCAGCCGAGGCGTCTGCTCTGCTGAAGGCTTTGGGCCGCAGCCACAGCCACATCTGCTACAGCTCGCCCGGTGCTGCAGACCGGTTCGCAGTCGATTTCGACACTGCCGGACGTTTGGGCATGCCGGTGCTCCAGGAGCTGGGCGTGCCGCCCGACGCCGATTTCTATTTGTGCGGACCGGCCGTCTTTATGAGCGATTTCACAGCAGGCCTCGTGGCTGGGGTGTCCCCGCGGGCCGCATCCATACCGAGATTTTCGGGTCGGGCCCATCCAAGACACCTGGCATCACCGCGGCTCCGCGCCGGCCGCCGCACTTGCCGGAAGGTGCCGCTGGTACCGGGCCGCTGGTGTCGTTTGCGCGGAGCAACCTCAATGTCCATTGGGGTTCGGCCTTCCAGAGCCTTCTCGAACTCGCCGAGGCGTGTGACGTGCCAGTGCGATGGTCGTGCCGCACGGGGGTCTGCCACTCTTGCGGAACCGGCCTGATCAGCGGGGCGATCAGCTACCGGCCCGACCCGGTCGAGCCGCCGGCGGGCGGTGCTGCGCTGATTTGCTGCTCCAAACCCCAGGGTGACATCGTCATCGATCTGTGACGAGGCTCTGTCGAACGTTGGCATAGCCTCTCGCTCAGCGCCCGGCTGACGACGCTTCGATCTGCGCCAATACTCGGTCGAACGGCAATGTCGATACCCGAAAATCGCCGCGGAAGGGGTTGCTGAGCGCGATGATCAGGATCAGCACCAGCACTCCGGAAATCGCCAGCGCGGCCGACATGGCCAGATGCATACCGAGGCTGGGGACGCCGAGGAACGAAGCGAAAGCAATCGTCAGACCCCCGCCGACGATCGTGACGATCCAGACGACCGCGGGAATGGTGGTCTCCGCGGCCAGCAATCTCTGCTGTCTTGCGTCCCATAACCGCGACAGGGATCGCAGCAACTGTGAGTGCAGATTGCCGTCCGCGACGCTGGCGGGTTTGAGACCATTCGCTAACGTATTTAGCTTCTCCAAGTAGGCTTTACCCCTGTCGGCGACCAGGCCTTCAGCTTGTGCCGGCCATTCGACCTTAATCACCGTCTCGAGGTAGCCGGCGATGTTGTTGCGCATCATCGGCGCCTCGGGGCCGGCCAATCCGACCGCGACATTGTAAACATCGAGAACGAGCGCGGCCTCCGCATAGGCGGCGGCCTTCGCCTTGTTGAAGCCGTCCCAGGCGAGCATAGCGACGAATGCCAGGAGCACCGCGAAGGTCACTCCGACGACCGAGAATATCGCAGCTGCGACGTCATTGTGTCTGCGGCGGAACTCGATCGACAGGAATCGGTGGACCGCCAATGCGAAGAGCACCGCACCGAGAGCCGCCAGGCCGACCAATAGGAACCCGACCCCCCAGAGCGGGTATTGGTAAACCATGCCGGGCTGCATGACGAACTGCATCATGATAACGCTTCCCGACCCCTGTCTAAGGAGGCTGGAGCAGCGCGGCAATCCGTGACGGCGTCAACGGCAACGCCACATCGGCGACACCAAGCGCATCGGCAACGGCATTGGCAAGGCAGACTGGTGTGCTCATGGAATTGCCTTCTCCGACACCTTTCGCCCCGAGCGGCGTCACCGGCGACGGCGTCTCACGATGCAGGATCACCGGCGCCGGGATCTCGCAGGCGGCCGGCACCGGATAATCGGCAAAGGTGCCCGACGAGAAGCTACCGTCCTCACCGTAAACAAACTCCTCGTAGAGTGCCGCACCCACCCCGTGCGCGAACCCGCCGAGCACCTGGCCGTCGAAGAGCGCAGGGTTCAGGATCCGCCCGGCGTCGTGCATCGTCACGTATTTGTCGACGCGCGCCTGCCCGGTGTCACGGTCGACCTCGACGCCGCAGAAATCGAAAATGAAGCCATATGCGGCCGCGGCGTTGATCTCGTCGGCGTTGGTCGGAGCGTCGAGCCTTGGCGGCGTCCAGAACACCGTCTCGCGCAATGCCGTGCCATCGGGATCGGGAAGCGACCCCGGCGACCAGTGGCTCGCCCCGGCGAGCCGGGTGAAGCCCCACGCATTGTCGGGATTGGCGGCCGCGAAGATCCTGCCATCGGCAAATCGGACTTCGCCGGGTTCTATGTTGAGCTGCGAAGCGGCGATGCGCGCGAGCTTGTCGCGCAATCGCACCGCCGCGAGGTAGGCGGCGCCCGCAACGGCGCCGGCAAATCGGCTCGAATAATTGCCGGCGGCGATCGACCACGCATCCTTGGCGGTATCGAGCTCGGCATTGACCCGGATCGCCGCAGCCCGCAGGCCAAAGACTTCGCCGACCACCTGCGCCACCACGGTCCGGTGTCCTTGTCCTTGCGGCACCGAATCGATCACGACGCTGACCCCGCCCTGCGGATCCAACGCCACGGTCGCGGCGGTCTGTGCTCCATCCTTCGGTCCGGCGCGCACGCGCTCATCGGCGGTCAGAACCGTCGTGATATAGCCCATGTTCGAGATCGACGGTTCGACGATTGCGGCGTAGCCGATGCCGTACAGCCGGCCCTTGGCGCGCGCACGGTCACGTCGCACGCGGAGCTCGGCGAGACCCGCCTCTTCGACGGCAGCATCGATCGCGGCGGCGAAATCGCCCGAATCGAGGATTGCCCCGGCCGGGCAGCGGTAGGGAAAAGCGACGGACGGCAGCAGGTTGCGGCGGATCACTTCGAGCGGGTCGAGGCCGAGCGTCACGGCAATGCGGTGCATCAGCCGCTCGAGAACAAAATAGACCTGCGGCCCGCCGAAACCGCGATTGAGCCCGCTCGGCGTCTTGTTGGTCAGCACGACACGATTGCGGATCGCGAGGTTTCTCACCCGGTAGGCGCCGGTGATGCTGCCGTGCATGCGGTAGAGCGTGGCGGGCTCGGGGGCGCGCAGATAGGCGCCGCAATCCTCGATCTGGTCCCA
>JAFAHP010000639.1 GCA_019237175.1 Alphaproteobacteria bacterium | reverse complement strand
TGGTCGGCGTCACCAGCTTTCCTTGAGATTTAAGCACGGGGGCGTTGAGACGCGCCATCGGGCCACGGGACTTGATCACCGCAGCCGGACCTGCCTAGGTCGCAACCTGAGTCGACACCGGGACCCGAGTTTGTGACGCCGAGCGTCAAGCAGCTGCTCACCGCAAACACGTCAATTGTGCGACAGCCGGTCCGGGCGCCTGCTGCGGGTGCGGCGCGCGATTTATCGTTGTCCAAGCCGCTCGAACGAGCGATCCTGCCTGCAAAACCGCCGCGAATCCGGATCACGTCAAATGAACATTCTGAGGTCATGACGATGGAAAGGAAGGGCTTTGTCCTGCCGCCGGGTGGCGGTTCGGTGTTGGACATCGCGCCCGGGCGGTCGGCCGCGCTCAAACTGCTGAGCGGCGAGACCGGCGACAGCATCATGCTGTTCGAGGAAACCGCGCCGGTCGGCACCGAGACAACGTTTCACCTCCGCCGCGACAGCGACGAGGTCGCCTATCTGCTGAGCGGCGAAATCAGCTTCAAATCGGCGAGGAGGTCACGGTCGGCGGGCCGGGCACCTGCGCCTTCATACCGCGCGCCACGGCTGGGAGATCATCGGCCCGCTGCCTTTTTAGGCTGGATCTCAGAGGTGATCGCGCGCGAAGTCCCGGCCCCTGACGCTCGGCAGGGCCGCCGTCGCGGCGACGCTGACGATCGCGCAACCAAAGATGTAGAGCGCGATCATCTGTCCCGATCCGGTCGATGCGAGTATCGCCGTCGCGATCAACGGCGCCGGGCCGCCGGCGAACACGGCAGCGAGCTGAAAGCCGATCGACGCCCCGCTGTAGCGCAAGCGCGGCGTGAAACATTCCGCGGCCAGTGCCGCCAGCGGTCCCCACATCAGGTCATGAAAGGCAAATGCGATCAGGCTCGCGAGAATGATCAGCCCGGGTATCGCGGTGTCGAGCATCGCGAAATAGGCAAACCCGAAGAGCCCGGTGGCTACGGCGCCAAAAATGTACACCTGCTTGCGGCCGAGCCGATCCGACAGGTAGCCGGAAAACGGGATCGTGAAGAACGACATGAACGAGGCGATCAACAGCACGACTAGCAGGAAGTCGCGCGAGGCTCCGACGACTTTCATGCCGTAGGTGAAGATGAACGCGTTGTAGACGAAGACAGGAGCCATTTGTCCCATCCGCGCCAGCGCGACGAGAATGACCTCCCTCGGCTGCCGCCTGAGGACCTCGACGACCGGCGTGCGCGCAACACGCTCCTCGGAGATCACCCTTTGAAAAATCGGTGTCTCGAGAATCCCGAGCCGGATCCACAAGCCGATTGCCACCATGACGAGGCTCAGCCAGAACGGCACGCGCCACCCCCAGCTGAGGAACTGATCCCCCGACATCCGGCTGAACGCCAGGATCGCTAGATTGGCGAGGAAAAAGCCGGCGGGCCCGCCGAATTGCGGCCAAGCCGCGAGCAGCCCGCGATTTTTGCCGGTGCGTGCCCACTCCATCGACAGCAACACCGAACCGCCCCATTCGCCGCCGACACCGATCCCCTGGATGAAGCGCAGTATGACAAGCATGACCGGGCCCCAGATGCCGATCTGCTCGTAGGTGGGGACGCATCCGACCAGGAAGGTCGACAGGCCGGTAAGCAGCAAGGTCGCAATCAGCGCGGCCTTGCGGCCGATGCGATCGCCGTAATGCCCGAAGATCGCCGCACCGATCGGACGCGCGACAAAACCGACCGCAAAAACGGCGAACGCCTGCAAGGTGCCGGTCAGCGGGTCGGACGACGGAAAATACAACTTCGCGAAGACCAGCGCGGCCATCTGGCCATACAGCAGGAAATCGTACCATTCGATTGTCGTGCCGACCGTGCTGGCGATCACCGCCCGGCGCAACTGGGCGCGGTGATCGAAGTCGGCAAGTGGGACAGCAGCGACGTCGGCTGTGGTCATCGGCAATTCTCTCGTTGTACGCGACCGGCCGCCGGCCGGGACCCCGTTCTTGTTGCGAGCCGACCATAACATTCGCGGCGATCTGGCGAAAGGCAGCGATGCAATACGAAGCAGGGCTCGAGCACGCGCGCGGAACGCGATTTGGTTGTGAAGCGTTTACGACGTCGACGGGGCGCTGTGCCGCCCTTTGGATGTTTCGCGGAGGTAGCGATGTCAACTAAGTTCAAGGTTCTTGCGATCGCCGCCGTTCTGGCGGCGGCCACGTCGAGTGCGGCGATGGCGCGATATCCCTGTGCGCCAGGCTACACCTATCGTCACCACGTCTGCCAACCGATACGCTCGCCGGGGTATTCGAACCCGGTGTCGGGCGCCGTGTCCGGGGAGGCGGCCGGG
>JAFAHP010000090.1 GCA_019237175.1 Alphaproteobacteria bacterium | reverse complement strand
AGAGCCGACGAGACACCAGCTACGGGCCGGGTCACCCCGGTGCGCGGGTCCGGAGTTCTCCGCCCGATCCGCCTATCGGGATCGTGATCGAACGTCACCTATAGACGACCACGCGCGGTGATCTCGGTTCGTGGTTTTTGTAAAGCTATGCCGCTGCGTCACCGGGCCATCGACGACGACGGGGCAGATCGCCGCGCGCTGGACGGTGGCGTCCGACAAGGCCCGGGTTCGATTCTGAGCGGCTTTCCCCTCCGTGCTAGGGCATAGTACTAGTAGCCGGGTGATGACCCACCGCGCGCCGCCGCTCGTCCTGTTGGCTCTCGTCACCGCTCTTGCCCCGGCGACACTGCATATCCTGGTGCCGGCGTTACCAATGCTCGCAGCGGCATTCGACGCCGCACCCGGCGCCGTCCAGCTGGTGCTCACCTTGTTCCTTGCAGGGATCGCTGTGGGTCAGCTGGTCTATGGTCCCGCCTCCGATCGCTTTGGCCGGCGCCCGGTGCTGCTCGCCGGGCTCACGCTGTTCCTCGTCGGCACGGTCCTCTGCGGTTTCGCCTGGTCGCTGCCGGCCCTGATCGTTGGCCGCACGCTCGCGGCGCTGGGCGGCTGCGCCGGAATGGTGCTCGGACGGGCGATCGTACGCGACGTCTACGACCGTGAGCGCTCGGCAAGCGCGTTGGCGACGATCATGATGGTGATGAGCCTGGCGCCCTCGCTGTCGCCCGCTATCGGCGCTTATCTCGCGCAATGGGTCGGGTGGCGCGCCGATTTTGTCCTGCTCGGCGCGGTCGGGGCGACTGTCCTGATCCTGACGGCGGCCAAGCTCGAAGAGACCCATCCACCCACATTCGTCAACGTCGTCGGCATGATCGGGTCGTTTGTTCTGCTGCTGCAGTCGCCGGCCTTTCTCAGTGTGGTGTTCGCTACGGCGTTCACCAGCGCGTCGTGGTTCACCTTCCTGGCGGCTGCACCTTATCTGCTTGCCGAACGCCTGCACGAGCCGCCGAGTACCTACGGATTGATGATCCTTCTACCGATGGCCGGATACATCCTCGGCAATGCCAGCGTCGTGCGGTTGTCGGCGCTTCTCGGCAGCACGCGGTTGTTTGTCCTCGGCCTGGCGCTGTCGCTTGCCTCGGGGATCATGCTCGCGCTTTGGTGCCTCGCCGATTTGACGCCGTGGGCGCTCTTTGTACCGATGGCGATCAGCTCGATCGGCAATGGTATGAGCCAGCCATCCGGCCTCGCCGCAGGGCTCAGCGTCTATCCTCGGATCGCGGGCGCTGCCTCGGGGCTGATGGGCTTCGCGCAGATGATGATTGCCGCAGTCGGGACATTGCTGCTCGGGCTGTTGCCGCGCGGCAGCGTGGTTGCAATGGTGGCGGTCGTGGGCGCGTCTTTGGCGCTCGCCTTGGGCTGCGGCCTGCTGACCCTGCTCACCCCGGTGCACGAGCCGAGTCTCGCTCCCGGCGCCATCGTGGAGAAACGGCTCGGTTCATCGACGGCCTTTCGGACCAAAGCGTGGTTTCGAGGGCGGTGAGCACGTCGTCGATCGACGCGCGCTTGCCGCTGTCTGAGGACCAACTTCATGGCTCGAAGCGCAGCCGGCATGGCGCAGACTGCGCCGTTTGAAGGGGTGGGGCAAACGTCCGAAGGGCGATGAAATATTTATCGAGAACGGTCTGGGGTGACGCGGCGGGCTCCGAGAAAGCCACCGGACCGCTGCCGAATTAGGCTGCAAGGTCACGCCAGCGTCAACAGCCGGCCGTAACCGGCCACCGGGGTGCGCACACCGGCCGCGCGCAGGGCGTGCCACATCATCGCCGCGTTGCTGGACAAGACCGGCTTCCCGATATCCTGTTCCAATGCCTCGAGGACTGCGATGGTCGGCATGCCGGTACCGGAAAGGAACACGGCCTCGGCATCCTCGACATCGACCGAGCGGGCAAGACGATAGGCGCGTTCGGCGGTCTCGTCGTAGATGTTCGCGACACCCTTCAGGTTGTCAAAGCTGACGACGTGAAAGCCGCAGGTCTCAAGGTGCGCCTTGCCCTGCAGGGTCGTCTCGGCAGAGTAGGGCGCGCCAAGAGCCAGCCGGCTAACGCCAAGCCGCTGCAACGCCTTGACGACCGAACCGAAGGCCGTGACGACCCGGATCCCGGTCTGTCGCTGCAAATGCGCGACCAGACCCGCTTCGCCATCACGGCCAAGACCGTAGCTCGTCGCGGTGTGCGCGAGCGCGATCACGTCCGGCTTCACCAATGCCAGCATCTCGATGCTGGCATCGATATTCTCGAGCATCATGCGGTTGCGTTCGCTCTGCCCCGCATGCGCGCCGGGAGTGCCGCGGGCGACCATGCGCTGGAAGTGGACCGAGACGCCGGACGGAGCCATCGCAATCACCTCCGGCTCCACGGTCGGGTTGCCGGGCGGCAACAGAAAGCCAAGCCGTGCTCTCCAGCCGATCATGTCAGCCTCCCCGAACCGCTCATTTTTTCCTCGTACAGACGCCGGGTGCACCGCGTCAATAAGTCTTCCTATCCCACGCGGGTGCTGAAGCATCGGCAACCCGACGCCCCCGTTGCCGATGAGGTGACGTCAGCGCCGCTGCAGCCGATTGAACACTTGCCTTTGCCTATTCTTACTGACCTGCGTTCGTGCCCCCGGGCTTGGCTTGTGAGCGTCCTTCGCTGGCGTAACCCGGGGGCGGGCTCGTGGGCGTCGCACACGTCCTGAAATGACAAGGCATGGCGATTTTTTGCAAACTCGGAGGTCCGCCCACCGCCGGCGCGGATGTGTCTCGGCGCGACGCGCGGCGTTTCCTTACTTCAGCCTCGCGGCGCCGGCAGGCGTGCGCTAGGATCGTTGTCACACGCAGCCAGAAGGAGACGGGTCATGGCTTTCGCCTACAACGCCATCGATGCCGACGGTCACATTCTCGAACCGCTCGATCTCTGGGAGAAATACATCGATCCCAAGTTCCGCGAGCGCCGGCCGCGGTTCGTTATCGACGACAACGGCAAGGAGCGCCTCGCGGTCGAGGACAAATTGCTGGGCAATCCGCGGGGGATCGGCAGTCTCGGCGCCGTCGGCGTCCGCCAGGGTGCGGTCAAACCCGACAGCCTCAAATATGCGGAAGGAAAGAAGGGCGGGTTTGATCCGCACGCCCGTATCGCCGACATGGAGCTCGACGGCATCGACGCCGCGTTCCTGTATCCGAGCCTTGGTCTGTTCGCCGGCGCCGTCGAAGATCCCGAGCTCGCTGCCGCGATGTGCCGCGCCTATAATCGCTGGCTTGCCGATTATTGCAAACCCTACCCCGACCGCCTGTTCGGCGTCGCGATGCTGCCGATGCAGTCGGTCGAGCTCGCGATCGACGAGCTGCGCTACGCGCGCGAAGTGCTCGGGATGCGCGGCGGGTTTCTGCGGCCGAACCCGTACCACGGCAACAAAATGATCAGCGACCCGCGATACGAGCCGTTCTGGGCGACGGCCGAGGCGCTCGACTTCTCTATTGGCTTTCACGAGGGCTCGACCACCGCAATGCCGACGGTCGGCGTCGACCGCTTCGAGGCGGATCGCGCGGCGCGCCACATGATCAGTCACACGATGGAGATGATGCTGGCGGCGATGGCGGTGATCTGGGGTGGTGTGGTCGATCGTCACCCGCGACTGCGCATCGCGTTCCTCGAATCGGGAGGCGGCTGGATTGCGCCCTGGCTCGACCGCATGGACCGGCATTTCGACGACCACGGGTTCAACGAGACCGCCCCGAAAATGCGGCCTTCCGAGCTCTTCCAGCGGAATTGCTGGATTTCGTTCGAGCCGGTCGAGAACAGCATCGCCGTCCTCGCCGACTATATCGGCCCGCACAAGATCATGTGGGCGACCGACTATCCGCATCAGGACGGCTTCTTCCCTGGCGCGCCGCAGATGCTTCGCGACCGGCTCGGCCCGTTGTCG
>JAFAHP010000535.1 GCA_019237175.1 Alphaproteobacteria bacterium | reverse complement strand
CGGCGCCGGCGTCGATCGCGCGGTGGCCGATCTCTTTCATGTATTGCAGAACTTCCTTGTGCAGACCCCAGTGGAACGAGCCGACAACGACCTCGGCGCGCTCGCGCAAAGCCGCGATGTCTTCGGCGAGCCCTTCCAGATAGGCCGGGTCCGCCCAGGTTACGATTTCGGGAGGGACGCCGGGCCGGTTTGCGGGAGGACGGCTGCCGTGCATCGGCACGTGATAGGCCGTATGACCCCGGATCACCGCGATGCCGGCAGCGTCCTCGCCGGCTTCGTGATTGGTCGGCCAGTACACTGAACTGCGCTGCAGGAAGCCGAAGCGCACCCCATTCCGCTCGATAATTGCAGGAGCGCGGGCGATTGCTCGATTGGCCCCGGCCCCGGTATGGGCAATCCCGAGCCGGTCGAGTTGCGCGATCGAGGCCATGATCGACGCTTCGCCGTAATTGGCGTTGTTGGCAAGGCCGACCGCCCGAACACCGGCCGCAAGCAGCGCCTCGCCGGCGATATCGGGATTGGCGAAAAAGCCCTCGTGTTCGATCGAATGTTTGTCAGGCGGTTGATAAAGGCAGCATTCCAGATTGCCAAACACGATGTCGGCGGCGCGGAACTCGTCCCGCACGAGCGCGAACGGATCCGCGGGATCGGTGACACTCATCAGGTTGACGTCGCCGACAAGAATGATCTTCATCGCCATTGCCCTGCCCTCCCAACAACTGAGTTGTCACACCGGCGAAGGCCGGTGCCTATGGCGGAACTCGCACGATCAGCGCAAGATGCTCTGGTAAAGATCGATCCAGCGCGGATTATCCCGTTCAATCAAATTTACTTTCCAATCGCGCTTCCACTCCTTTATTCGCTTCTCGCGCTGGATTGCCGCCTCGACGGTGTCGTGGGTCTCGAACCAGACCAGCCTGGCGACACCGCATCGCTTGGTGAACCCTGGCACGAGCTTGTTTTTGTGCTCCCATACGCGGCGCGCGAGATCAGAGGTCATTCCGACATACGGAGTTCCAAACGGTTTGCTTGCGAGCATATAGACATAGAACATCGTGCCGGTTGCCAAATGGGTCCCGGCCTTCGCCGGGATGACAACCGGTACATATGCTCTAGCCTTGCTGCGGTACTGTTAACCCGCCAGAATGAGGCGACGGAGGCTATGGAGCGGATGGCGGAATCACCTCTGGCGATCTACCAGGCGCACCTCGAAAAGGGCGAATTGGCCTATCAGTGGAGCCCCGAGGCGCAGAAGGCGGTCTTTTATCCCCGCGTCATATGCCCCTTTACCGGCAGCGAGCGCCTCGAATGGCGGGTCAGCACCGGGCTTGGCACGGTCTACGCGACGACGGTCGTGCACCCGGCGCGCGAGGGCGCGCCTTACAATGTCGCGCTGATCGATTGCGATGAGGGCTTCAGGCTGATGAGCCGGGTCGAGGACATCGCGCCGGAGGCGGTTGAGATCGGCATGCGCGTCAAGTTTCGCGTCCACCGCCCGGGCGGCGACGACCCGCCCTATCCGGTCTTCACGCCGCTGGAGAAGGCCTGATGGACGGGCTGCAACGCGGCGCGGCCGCGATCGTCGGCGTTGCCGAGTCCGATCTCGGCGCCGTCGCCCAGGACATGAGCCCGATCGACCTGATGGCCCAGGGCATCCGACGGGCGCTAGACGATTGCGGGCTCGGCCTGCGCGATATCGACGGTCTCCTGTGCGCGACGGCGCAGAGCCGCACCTCAGGCCTCGCACTTGCCGAGTATCTCGGCCTCTCGCCAGCCTATATCGACACGACGATCCTCGGCGGCTCGTCCTTCATGTTTCATGTCGCGCATGCCCAAGCGGCATTGCAGTTGGGCCTATGCAAGGTTGCGGTGATCGCCTACGGCAGCACGCAGCGAACCATCGGTCGCCGCCAAGCCTCGGTACGCGAATACAACCCATACGAGACGCCATTCCGCCCGTTTCTGCCTTCGACGGCCTATGCGCTCGCGGCGTCGCGCCACATGCACCAATACGGCACGAGGCGC
>JAFAHP010000522.1 GCA_019237175.1 Alphaproteobacteria bacterium | reverse complement strand
AGCGCCTTGCGTTCTTCGAGACAGCCGCTTCGCAGCTTCCTCAGGATGACGATCGTTCTCAATGCCATCGTGGGCTTACGTCATGCTGAGGAGCCACTCGGCGCAGCCGGTGGCGTCTCGAAGCACGCACTGTGCCCGATCTAGCGGCAATCTTGCCGAGCCTCGGTGCGTTGATCAAAGGGGGACGCCGATGAGCGCAGTTCCCGGGGGAAGCGACGGCTCACCGGTGATCGGTGCCGCAACACCCGCTGGTGACGCACGTTGGCAGCCAGCGCAAGGCTATCCGGATCCGGCGGTTCGCGCCTTTGATCCGCGGTTCGAGGTGATCAAACCGCCGTTCAATGCCGCGGTCGAGCGTCTGGCGACCGGTTTTCGCTGGGCGGAAGGCCCGGTGTGGTTTGGCGACGGCCGCTACTTGTTGTGGAGCGACATTCCGAACAACCGCATCATGCGATGGGACGAAGAAACCGGCCTTTGCGCCGTTTTTCGCAAACCCTCGAACAATGCGAACGGAAACACCCGCGACCGCCAGGGCCGGCTGGTCACCTGCGAGCATGGCGCCAGGCGGGTGACGCGCACCGAATATGACGGCGCGATCACCGTCATCCTCGACCATTTCGAGGGTAAGCGGCTCAATTCACCAAACGATGTTATCGTCAAATCCGACGATTCGATCTGGTTCACCGATCCGCCCTTCGGGATTTTGGGTTACTACGAAGGCGAGCGCTCATCACCCGAATTGCCGACCAATGTCTATCGAGTCGACGCCAGGAGCGGCCGCGCAACTGTCGTCGCTGCCGATGTGAACGGCCCCAATGGCCTGTGCTTTTCTCCTGACGAGAAACGGCTTTACGTCGTCGAGTCGCGCTCACGGCCCCGCCAGATCCGAGTTTTCGATGTGGTTGACGACGGCGTCCGGTTGACCAACGACCGCGTCTTCGTCAGCGCCGGCGAAGGCTCGCCCGACGGATTTCGCTGCGATGGACACGGCAATTTGTGGTGTGGCTGGGGCATGACCCCTGACCGCAACGGGGTCATGGTCTTTGCACCCGACGCGACGATGATCGGTCAGATCGCCTTGCCCGAGCGTTGCGCCAATCTGTGTTTTGGCGGCCGATGGCGCAACCGGCTGTTCATGGCCGCGAGCCAATCGGTCTACGCCGTCTACGTCAACACCGAAGGCGCTATCGGCGGTTGACCACGGCGACCCGGGATCGGCGTTAGCGGCGCCCGGGTCGCCTTTCGGTGCCTTTTCGACATCGGCAGAATCCTCCGTCCCGCGCAAAAATGACGCGGTTTGCTACTAGTGCGATCGCGTGATTTAACGCTATTGTATGTCACTCAACTGCGGGAGGAACAGATGAAGCGTTTTTTCCTGTTGTGCTCGCTAATGGCGCTTGCTGCCTGCGCGCACCCGGAGCCACCGCCGCCACCAGCTCCGCCCCCGGCGCCCCCGCCGCCGGCTGAACATAACTTTACTGTGTTTTTTGACTGGGATAAAGCCAACATCACGCCGGAAGGCGCACAGATCATTGAGGCCGCGGCCGCGACCTATAAATCCATGCCGCCCACGCCCGTGCAGGTTATCGGTCATACCGATACTTCCGGCTCGCCGGCCTACAACCAGCAGCTATCGGTGCGCCGCGCGCAGAACGTCGCCACCGGGCTGTCGCAGGCGGGTGTCCCGCAAAACGCGATGACGGTGACCGGGGTCGGGGAGAACGACCTCAAGGTGCAGACGCCGCCAGGCGTGCGTGAGCCGCAAAACCGCCGCGTCGAGGTCATCGAGGGTGGTGCGCCGCCGCCGCCACCGCCGCCGCCCGGACCACCCGGAGCGCCGCCGGCTCCCGGTTCGTAAAGCGGAGAGTGACGCAAACAAAGGGGCGCCCGGTTCGGGCGCCCTTTTGTCATACCTCACACGGCACCCGTCCCGGGCGCGGAGAGCGTGCCCTGACGCTTAGTGGTTTCGCTTTGCAAAAGATAAGCCTGTCATTGCGCGGACACCCGGACGACCGCCCTGCCGGCGTTCCGGGGGGCGAAGCAACTCACGGAACGTCAATACCTACTGCTTGCCGGAGATTGCTTCCCTCGGGTCCGCCGGCAGCGTCGGCTGCCCCGGCGCCGCAATGACAGTTCAATTTATGCGGCTGATTCGCGAGCCAATATCTCAAATCGCCTCATAAGCCAAGCGACGGATTCTTTCGAGATTTCGCCCTTCGACCCGGATCAGCTTGGTGGAACCGGT
>JAFAHP010000503.1 GCA_019237175.1 Alphaproteobacteria bacterium | reverse complement strand
AGGCGATCTCCTGGCCGGATGTCCCGGCGTCGCTGCCTCTGACGGGGTGGCAGACCCTGCACAACATGGCCAGCAACGCCGAGGCGCTGTTTCTCGGCCAGCCGAATTTCTTCACACCGCGGCCGATCAACCCGGTCCTGCTGCCACAGATTGCGCCGCAGGCGGCGAGCTTTTACGACACCACGCCGATGTTGTTCACCTTGCGACGGTTCGCGGATTTCTCGCTGATCAACAGCCGTGCCATCCGGCTCAGCCTCGGAGCGACCGACATCGCTACCGGCGATCTGGAGTTTTTCGACAATCATCGGCAGACGATCGGTCCCGAGCATGTGCTGGCCAGCGGCTCGCTGCCGCCTGGTTTCCCGGCCACCGAGGTCAATGGAAAGCTTTATTGGGACGGCGGCTGCGTTTCCAATACGCCTCTCGATGCAGTCGTCGACGACCCCGGGCATCCACGCCTCGTCGTCTTTGTGATCGATCTCTGGGAGGCGGGCGGCCCGGCACCGCAGACAATTAATGCCGTGCTGTGGCGCGCCAAGCAGATTCAGTATGCGAGCCGCATTGCGCGCCACATCGATGCGGTCGCGACCAAGGTAAACCTTCGCCACGCGGTTCGGCTGCTGAAAGCGGCCGGGGTCCCGGACGTGGCCGCGGTGCCGGACGACCCGTTGCTGACCGCGCGCCGGCTCGACATCGTCCACATCGTCTATCACCCGGGCGACGACCAGATCCCGAACAGCGATGCGGAGTTCTCGCGCAGCTCGATCGCCGAGCGGCGCGAGGCGGGTTATCGCGACATGCGCGTGGCACTGGCGGCGGAGCCGTGGCTGCGTCAGGAGATGCCGGCGCATCTCGGCGCGCTGGTGCATCGAGTGGAGCGCGGGCGGGCCGTCACCCGACCCGAGCCAAATCTGCGCACGATGACCGACAAGCCGGCGGCGGCGTGAGGCCCGTCCTCTCGCGAACTTCAATGGGCGTTTGCGGCGGGGGCTTTTGTCGGCGCAACCTGGCGCAATAGCGGAACCAGCAATGTGGCGACCACGAAGGCGAGCATGATCTCACGGAACGCGTCGGCATAGGCCAGCGTCGAGGCTTCACGATGGGCGAGCTGCCAGAGAGTTTTCAAAGCAGCGAGGTGACCGTCCTCCGGGCTGCCCGGGATCGCGCCGTAGCGCTGTACTGCGCCGGCAATCAACCGCATCATTGGGCCGTTCGCCGGCGTCAGATGCGAGGCGATCATATTGAAGTGGAAATTGGTCTGGGCGTTCAGGGTGGCGCTGCACACCGCAATGCCGACCGCACCGCCCAGATTGCGCATCATGTTGAACAACCCGCTTGCATATTTCAGGCGCTCTGACGACAGGCTGCCGAGGCCGAGATTGACCGCCGGCGCTACCGCGAAGACTTGCGGAAAGCCGCGCAGCACCTGCGGAACCAGCAGTTCGCCTCCGCTCCAGTCGCTGGTGATGTAGCTGTAGGCCCACATCGACAGCCCGAATAAGGCCAAGCCCAACATCATCAGCCAGCGCGTGTCGAATTTGCGCGCGAGCAAGATGTACACCGGCACCCCGGCCAGCGAGGCGGCACCGGTCGAGAAGATCGCGATCCCAGTTTGCAAGGCGCTGTACCCGCGCACATAGCCGAGAAACAGCGGGGTCAGATAGATCGTTGCGAAGATGCCAATCCCGGTGACGAAAGACAGAAAGCAGCCGACCGCGAAATTTCGGTTCTTCAATGCGCGCAGATCGACGACTGGCCGCGCGAAGGTCAGGCTGCGGATAACAAACAGCACGCCTGCGATTGCTGCGATCCGGGCGCAATTGCGGATCGTCGCGTCGTCGAACCAATTCCAGCGCGACCCCTCTTCCAAAACGTATTCGAGCGTGCTGAGGGCGACCGCCATCAGCACGATGCCGGCGTAGTCGGCACCCTTCAGCAGCGACAAATCGGGCTCGTCGATTCTGATCAGCACTGCAGCGAGGATTGTGACAAAAATCCCTGGAACCAGGTTGACATAGAAAAGCCAGTGCCAGTTCCAGGTGTCGGTAATCCAGCCGCCGATGACGGGACCGAGTACCGGAGCGAGCGAGGCAATCGTGCCGACCACTGCGGCGGAATAGATCCGGCGCTGACCCTGAAAAAAATAGAAGGACGAGGTGAACATGGTCGGCACCATCGAAGCCCCGAGCATGCCTTGCAGCGCTCGGAATACGATCATGCTCTGGATATTCCAGGCGAGGGCGCACAAGAGGCTCGTGACCGTGAAGCCGGCGGCCGAGGCAGCGAAAAGCCAGCGCGTCGAAAATACGCGGGTCAGCCAGCCGCTGAGCGGAATGACGACGATCTCGGCGATCAGATAGGCGGTCTGCACCCAGGCGATATCGTCCTGCGCCGCCGACAAACCGCCGCCAATGTATTGCAGTGACGAGGCGACGATCTGGATGTCGAGAAGCGCCATAAACCCGCCAAAGCACATCACTACAAACGGCAGCAGGCTCTTCAGCCAAGAGGAGGTGTCAGGCATTGCGGTCACTCCGGGCGCGTATCGACGCTGACCGTCGTCGACAGGCCCGGCCGCAATTCGCCGAGGCTCGCGGCGCCGTCATCGAGCGCGACGCGGACGGGTACCCGCTGGACAATCTTTGTGAAGTTGCCGGTGGCGTTTTCCGGAGGAATCACGCTGAAAACAGCCCCGGTCCCCGGCGCCAGGCTCTCGATATGACCATGGAAGGTTTTCCCCGGCAGCACATCGGCCACTACGGTCGCCGGCTGCCCCGGCCGCATATCCGCCAACTGGTCTTCCTTGAAATTCGCGTCCACCCAGAGCCCTTGCGCCGGGATTACGCTCAAGAGATATGCGCCATTGGCGACATAAGCGCCGACCTGGGCGGCCCGGTTGCCGATATAACCGTCGATCGGCGAGCAGATCTCGGTGTAGCCGAGATTGAGCCGCGCCGTTTCAAGATCCGCCTTCGCCTGTGCGACGCCGGCCCGGGCTTCCGCAATTTGCGCATCGAGTACGGTCAAACGTTGCCGTGCTGCAGCGAGGCCGGCTTCGGCCGATTTGGTGGCCGACCGCGCCTCCTCGTTGGCCGCCGATGACCGCTCCGCGTTCTGCCTAGTGCCGAAAGTGGTTGCAGCCAAGTCGCGATAGCGGACGGCGTCTTGGCCGGTCCATGTAGCGTGTGCAGCTTTGGCGTTCAGATCCGCCTCGGCTTGGCGGATCATTGACTGTTGCAGCTCGTATTTTGCTTCGAGCCCGGCGAGCGCCGCTTTTCGCTGATCGGCAATTGCTCGGGCATGATCGAAGGCCGCCTGGAAATCACGCGCGTCGAGTCGGATCAGCAATTGACCGGCGCTGACGTGCTGGTTGTCTGCCACCAAAATTTCCAACACGAAGCCCGCGACGTGGGGCGCCACGGGCGTAACGTTGCCTCCGGCATAGGCGTCATCGGTGCTCTCGATAAAGCGGCCGACGTTCCACCAATATCGGCCGTATCCGATGCCGCCCAAGGTGACGGCGAGCGCGAGACCGGCGAGCGCCAGCTGCCTGCGACCAAATCGCGGCCGGCTGTTCACTGTAGCGGAGGTGGCCGCCCGCTCGAGGACAATGGTGTCCATCACGGGGCTCCATCGCTATCGGGGTGTTGCCCGGCGGAAACAGGATACCGCCGCCGCGTGCGCGCGTCGGCGGCTGGTCCCGCCGCTGATCGGAAAGCCGGTGGCTCGAGGGAGCGGCCGCTGTTGCGATCAACCAGCACAGGCTCGGCTGGCGCGCCGGTCTTGCTATCGACGATGACGACGCTGGCTCCCTCGGGGGCAAAATGCTTGTTGCCCCAAGCGAGCAAGGCCCATAGGACCGGACGAAAGTCGCGGCCGGCCTGCGTCAGGACGTATTCGTCGCGGGGCGGCCTCTCGCTGTAGCGGCGACGTTCGAGCAGACCCGCTTCAACCAGGACCTTTAGCCGCCGGGTCAGAATGTTGGGCGCGATACCGAGGCTCTCCTGGAACTCGTCAAACCGCGTCAGCCCGAGAGAGGCATCGCGCAGAATCAGAATGCTCCACCACTCCCCTACCCGCTCCAGGCTGCGGGCGATCGGGCATTGCATGTTGCCAAAGCTTTTGCGTCGCACGGATTCAGGCCCCACCCGTAACTTGCATCGTGCAAGTTACGTAGGCGACTGACTATCATTATGCAAGTCATTTTTACAGGCACCTCGCTTTGATCGGGCGGGATCTCGGACGAAGGCGCTAGACGCTGATCGCGGCGAGGCGATCGGCCAGCTGGTTCAGCTCCCAGTCCCGCGCCAGGGCCGCGGCGTTGGCCCAGGTTGGGGTCTGGTCTTCGAGTGGGGGAAGGGGAGCAGAGGCGT
>JAFAHP010000575.1 GCA_019237175.1 Alphaproteobacteria bacterium | reverse complement strand
TGAGACCGACGCGGGCGCGCCGCCTTGCCGGGGCAGCACGGCGCAGCGGCGCAAGCACCTCGGCCTGGATACGAACCCGGGCCAGCGCCGCCCGCAGAGCGGTGAGCTTTGCGTGCCGGTAGGCCTCCGCGTCGAGGTGCTGTAACGAGCATCCGCCGCAATGTCCGAAAAGCCGACAGGGCGGATCGGCGCGCCCCTCGCCGGGGACCAGGATTTCGACGGTGCGCCCCTCGTGCCCACCGCCGCGGCGCGCACCAAGCACAACGCGAACCCGATCCCCGGGGACGGTAAAGGGGAGGTAGACCGGTGCGCCGCACCATCGCGCCACGCCATCCCCGGCGGCGCCGATTCGCTCCACCTCGAGCTCGATCAGCTCAGCCGGCAAGGCCGTGATCCTGCAACAGTCCTCACGGACGCAAGACCCGGTGGATCGGGGAAGCGTGACGCGGCAAATGCGTATAATCCGCTGAGCGATGGCGACAGGCGGGGGGATCCAATGTATCGCTGGGTCTATTGGAGCGGGGTGATTGTGTTTTTTGCCTGGACCGCGCTGTCTGCGTACCGCGCGCTGAACGGGCTCTAGCGCGCGCCGCTATTGGGGCTGGTCGACCGCGGTCTCGGTCCATCTCTCGGGCACCGCCCCATATGGTTGTGTGATCAGCTCAAAGAGGTGGCCGTTCGGGTCCTGGAAGTAAAAGCCCCGTCCGCCGTAAAGACGGTTGATCCGACCCCGCCCATCGAGATTGAAGTCGGCGTAGAAGTCGATGTTGGCAGCCAAGATGCGCGCGAGAGCGGCATCGAATTCCGCATCGCCGACCAGGAACGCGTAGTGGTGGTGCTCAAAACCGCCGGAATCCACAAAATCAAGCGTTACCCCATTGGTCAACCGGATCGGCACAAAGGGCCCCCACTGCGGTCCCGCCGGCAGTGCCAGGATCTCGGAGAGGAACTTGGCGGATTGCCATTTGTCCTTGGCCGGGATGACCGTGTGGTTGAGTTCGACGCTCATCTCGTCCTCCTAAGGATGCCGCAGCGACGCGACCTGCCCTGCAGCTGCGCCGCGCGCGACGTTGATCTCCCTGGCGAGCTTGTTGGCCATCGCATCGGCAAAGGAATTGAAATCCTTGACGACGATCAGAAACGCGTTTGGCCCGCCGATCACATTTTGCCGATAGTAATTTGGTAACCCACCCGGCGGGTGGGTATGCGCTGAATAGCCGAAATTGGGTTGGTCGTTGATGATCGCCAACCCATTGATCGTAACCCCCGCGGCAACGGCCTGATCACGCGCCTCGGTGATCGGCCGGCCGGCATTGCTGGTGCCGTCGCCCGAGATATCGATGAGCCGGCGCACCGCCCGCCAAGCGGCACTTGCGAAATACTTCATCGAATAGTCGATCGCGGCGCTGATCGAGGTGCGCCCGGTGAAAGAGCGGGGTGCCTTGAGGATCACCGCCGCCGCACCGCCACCATCCTCCTCGTCGCGGATTTCGGTCCAAGGCAGCACGATTTTTTGGTCGTCCTCACCCGACCATTCGATAAAGCAGACGCCGATCGCCCCGCTTTTGGTCCCGTGGATCGCCTTCAAAACGCGCGGATCGGTTAAGGCGGCAGCATACCCTTTACGTTGGAGTTGAAACTCCGCGTCGTCGACGCTGCGCGACACATCGGCAGCGAGAACCACGGTCAGATCCACACCGGCTGCGCGCGCCCCACCGGTCAGCCAACACAATAGTGCAACAGCAACGAGCGCGAGCGAAGGTCTCATCCGGCGATCTCCCGATCCGATAACGCAGGATAGGCGGAGACCCGCTGTTGTGAAAGGCTCGCAAACCCCCGGACGGCCGCGCGCTGGGCGGGCGTTCCGGGAGCTACCCGGAGACGAAGCCGAACGGTTTTGACGGTTCGCCGAGTTCGTAGAAATCAGGTGGCCCGCCGGCATAGACGAGCAGAAACCGTTTGCCGAGATCGGGATAGTCGAGCACGTCGATCGGCAGCCCTTCGCCACCCATCAGATAGACAAGATCGGTGTCGAACGGGTTGCGCAGGAGATGCGCGGTGCCGGGCGCCGGAAAGCCCACGAAATCACCGGGTCCGACCTCGTGATGCTGGCCGTCGATATCGGCCATAGCACGACCGGAAATGATGTAGACCCACTCCTCCTCGACCATATGCGCGTGATAGGCGAACGAGTCTTTGCCCGGTGGGAGGCGTCCAAGGCTGACATGAGCACGCTTCAGCCCGGCAAGACGCGACAGCCCGGTGCGCAACAGATAGGAATTCGGGTTGAGCCTCTGTGTCGTGGCGCGCTCTTGAGCCTTCAGTTCATCCGCTTTCCACAACAACTTTCGCCCCTGTTCCGACATGGCGGCACTCCTCATGCTCCGGCCGGGCCGTGATAAGCTTCAATGCGGTAGCCGTCCGGATCGACGACAAACGCGGCGTAATAAGCGGGATCGTATTCGGCCCGCAGTCCGGGCGCTCCATTGTCGCGCCCGCCGGCCCAAAGTGCGGCGGCGTGGAAAGCATCGACGGCCGGGCGGCTCGGGGCGGCGAAGCAGAAATGCAACCCGGATTTGATATCCGGCACGACGGGCCGCTCCACCTCTTCGATCCACAGCGCGACGGCGTCGCGGCCGTATCCGAGCATGGTTGTGCGCTGGCTCAGGCATCTGTAGCCAAGCGGTTCGAGCGCGGCGTCGTAAAAGGCCTTTGCCCTGGCGATGTCGGCAACGCCGATCGAAATATGGTCGAACATAGCTTGTCCTCCTCTATCCAACC
>JAFAHP010000477.1 GCA_019237175.1 Alphaproteobacteria bacterium | reverse complement strand
TACCAGTCAGGACTCCTCAATCACCTGCTGGGAAACTCTGTTCACGCAGCCTTACCCCGCACGGCGGCGGCGCTGGGGGGGGCGGCGCGCGAGGTAGGGGCGTAGGTAGGCGCCAGTGTAGCTCGTGCCGCTGGCTGCGATGTCCTCGGGCGTACCCGTGGCGACGATATGGCCGCCGGCGTCGCCGCCCTCGGGACCGAGATCGATGATCCAGTCCGCGGTCTTGATGACTTCGAGGTTATGCTCGATGACCAGCACCGTGTTGCCGCTCTCGACGAGCGCGTGCAGCACCTCGAGCAATTTGCGCACATCGTCGAAATGCAGCCCGGTCGTCGGTTCGTCGAGGATGTAGAGGGTGCGACCGGTGGCGCGGCGGGAGAGTTCCTTTGACAGTTTGACGCGCTGCGCCTCGCCGCCCGATAGGGTCGTCGCCGGTTGGCCGATGTGGATATAGCCGAGCCCGACCTGCTGTAAGGTCAAGAGCTTGTCACGGATCGACGGCACCGCCCGGAAGAATTCCACACCCTCGTCGACGGTCATGTCGAGCACGTCGGCGATGCTCTTGCCGCGGAACAATACTTCCAGGGTTTCGCGATTATAGCGCCGGCCCTTGCAGACGTCGCACTGCACGTAAACGTCGGGCAAAAAATGCATCTCGATCTTAATGACACCGTCGCCTTGGCAGGCTTCGCAGCGCCCGCCCTTGACGTTGAACGAGAAGCGCCCGGGGGCGTAGCCGCGCGATTTCGCCTCGGGCAGACCGGCGTACCAGTCACGGATCGGCGTGAAACAGCCGGTGTAAGTCGCCGGGTTTGAGCGCGGCGTGCGGCCGATCGGCGACTGGTCGATATCGACGATCTTGTCGAGAAACTCCACCCCTTCGAGCCGGTCGTGGGGTGCGGGCTGCTCGCGGGCGCTGTTAAGGCGTTTGGCGAGCGCCTTGTAAAGGGTTTCGACGATCAGCGTCGATTTGCCACCGCCCGATACACCGGTCACACAGCAGAAGGTGCCGAGCGGGAATTCGGCGGTGATGTCCTTCAGATTGTTGCCGGTCGCGCCGAGAACCCGGAGGATTTGCCCGTGATGGCCCGTGCGTCTGATCATCGGCGCCGGGATCTGACGGGTGCCGGTCAAGTACTGTCCGGTCAAGCTCTTCGGGCTGGTCATGATCGCTTCCGGCGTGCCTTCGGCGACGACATGACCGCCATGAACGCCGGCCCCCGGCCCCATATCGACGACCCAATCGGCGGCGCGGATCGCCTCCTCGTCGTGCTCGACGACGATGACCGTGTTGCCGAGGTCGCGCAACCGCTTCAGGGTCGCGAGCAATCGGCCGTTGTCGCGCTGGTGCAAGCCGATCGACGGTTCGTCGAGCACATACAGCACCCCGGTCAGCCCGGAGCCGATTTGCGACGCAAGCCGGATGCGCTGGCTCTCGCCTCCCGACAATGTTCCCGAGGCGCGCGACAACGTCAGATATTCGAGCCCGACATTCTGCAAAAAGCCGAGCCGCTCGTTGATCTCGCGCAGGATGCGCTGGGCGATCTCGCGCTGACTTGGGCTGAGCTCGGCGTCGATCCCGGAGAACCAGCGCAGTGCTTCGGCGATCGACAACCGTGCCACCTCACTGATGTTCTTGCCGGCGATTTTGACCGCCAGCGCCTCGGGCTTGAGCCGGTCGCCACGGCACACCTCGCAGGTTCTGGCGCTCTGGTAGCGGCCAAGCTCCTCCTTGATCCAGGCGCTGTCGGTCTCGCGGAAACGCCGCTCCATATTCGGCAACACACCCTCGAACGGCCGCTCGGTCGTGTATTTTCGCAAGCCGTCGTCATAGGTCATCGCGATCGGCAGACCCTCCGAGCCGTAGAAGATCGTGCGCCGCATCTTTTCAGGCAGTTGGTGCCATGGCGTGTGCATGCTCTGCCGGAAATGCTTGGCGATGCTCTCCAGGGTCTGCGTGTAGTAGGGTGAGGACGAGTGCGACCAAGGGCTGACCGCGCCCTCGGCGAGGCTGCGGTTCTCGTCATGGACGACGAGACCGGGATCGAAATAAAGCTTGCTGCCGAGTCCGTCGCAGGCGGGACACGCGCCAAACGGGTTGTTGAACGAAAACAGCCGCGGCTCGATCTCGGGAATGGTAAAGCCCGACACCGGGCAGGCGAATTTCGCCGAAAAGATCGTCTCCTCGCCGGTGTCGGCGTTTTCGGTGATCGCGATCCCGTCGGCGAGATCGAGTGCCGTCTCGAACGAATCGGCCAAGCGGTTGCCGAGATCGGGCGACACGATGATGCGGTCGACGACGACCGAAATGTCGTGTTTGAGGTTCTTGTTAAGGGCGCGGACCTCGTCGAGCTCCAGCATCTTGCCGTCGATCTTGACCCGTTGAAACCCGCGCTTTTGCAGGTCCGCCAATTCCTTACGGTATTCGCCTTTGCGGCCGCGCACGATCGGCGCCAACAGATAGAGCCGGGTGCCTTCGGCCATCGCCATGACCCGGTCGACCATTTGCGAGACGGTCTGGCTGACAATCGGCAATCCGGTCGCCGGCGAATACGGCACCCCGACCCGCGCCCAGAGGAGGCGCATGTAGTCATAGATCTCGGTCACGGTCGCAACCGTCGAGCGCGGGTTGCGCGAGGTTGTCTTCTGTTCGATCGAGATCGCCGGCGAGAGGCCCTCGATCGATTCGACCTCGGGCTTTTGCATCAATTCGAGAAACTGCCGGGCGTAGGCCGACAGGCTCTCGACATAACGACGCTGGCCCTCGGCATAGATCGTGTCAAAGGCCAAGGACGACTTGCCGGAGCCCGACAAGCCGGTGATCACGACCAGGTTGTCGCGCGGCAAATCGACGTCGATGTTCTTCCGATTGTGTTCGCGCGCGCCGCGGATCCGGATCTGCTGCTGCATGGCTTAAACTTAGCGCTCTCGGCCTGACGATGCTACCGACCGCGACGCGGCGTGGCGCTCCGGCGGATCAGCCACAGCGAGCATCCCTGGATCAAGATCGCAGACAGCGCTGCGCACAGAAAGGCAGCGGCGACCCCGCCAATAGGCAGCGTAAGAGCCAATATCGAGAAAAACGCGGCAAAGCCGAACGGCCGATCAACAGTCCCCGCAAGACCTGCCGCGCCACGCCCTCGCCTTCGAGAAGATGCGCAAAGACGATGAGCACGGTCGCAAATACCGGGTAGGCCGTTAGCTTAGCAGTCCGGCCAAATGCGGTGATCTCGAAAACAATCGCACCGAGGGCATAGGCAACCGTTGCCGCCAACAAGGCGATCGGCCAGCCCAACCACCAGGCGGCGCATGCAACCTTCTTCGGGGCTTACCTGACGCCAGCTTTCACGCCGCAGGGCGGGGTGGGGTTTCGCGCGGCGTTACGATGATAGTCAGCTTCTGCGACAGGCGGAGCACGGCGAACGGCACCGGCTTGCCGACGCGTTCCTCGGTCATCAGCCGGTGCAATTCGTCGATGTCTCCGACCGGGATGCCGTCGGCGGCGACGATGATGTCGCCGCTGTGCAAGCCGGCGGCGCGCGCCGCACCGTCGGGAGCGGTCGACTGGATGCGCACGGCAGTCTCGCGCGGCAGCTCGTGAAAGCGCACGACGCGGCGCGGCAATGGCACATTCTGCCCGGCGACGCCGATGTAGCAGCGCCGCACCCGGCCCTCGCGGATCAGCCGGGCGGCGACAAACTCGACCGTCGTCGCCGAGATCGAAAAGCAGATACCTTGGGCCATGCCGATGATCGCGGTGTTGATGCCGACCACCTCGCCGGCGGCGGTGACCAACGGCCCGCCGGAATTGCCCGGGTTCAGTGCCGCGTCGGTCTGGATCACGCTGTCGATCAGCCGGCCCGCGCGGGTGCGCAACGAACGGCCGAGAGCGCTGACCACCCCGGCGGTAACTGTGCATTGAAAGCCGAACGGATGGCCGATCGCGACGACCAGCTGGCCCACCCGCAACTTTCGCGAATCGCCGAGCTGGGCAAAGGCCGGCGCCTCGCCATCGAGCCGCAGCACCGCGAGATCGGTGTCGGGGTCGTCGCCGACCAGGCTTGCGGCGAGGCTGCGGCCGTCGGGGAAGGCCGCTTCGATCTTGCGCGCGCCCGAGACGACGTGGCTGTTGGTCAAGACATAGGCGTCGGGGGTGACGACAACGCCCGAGCCGGCGCCGCCGCCGCCCTTGGCGCCGGTCACCTGCAGATGCAGTACGGCCGGGCCGACCTTGTCGACCGCGCCGATCACGGCCCGCGAATAGGCATCGAGCAGGGCCAAGTCTTCGGATGCGGGCACCGACGCCTGGAATCCTCGCAACCCGCTGTCGTCGCGGGGGGCGTCGCCGATGGGTGAGAGAAAAGTCATGTCCTGCTTCCCAGAGCCAAGAATAAAGTGGGAACATTTTTCGGACCTGATAAGATGGGCTCTCTTGGCGACCACGGAAGTGCGGTGACCTCATGGCTGGCAGCGTCAACAAAGTGATCCTCGTCGGCAATCTTGGCGCCGACCCAGAAATTCGCTCGACCCAGGACGGCACGCGTATCGCCAATCTGCGGGTCGCGACCTCGGAGAGCTGGCGCGACCGGGTGTCGGGCGAGCGCAAAGAGCGAACCGAATGGCACCGCGTGGTAATCTTCAACGATCGGCTCGCCGACATCGCCGAGAAATATCTGCGCAAGGGCTCCAAGGTCTATCTCGAAGGTGCTCTGCAAACCCGGAAATGGACCGACAATTCGGGCCAGGACCGCTATACAACCGAGGTCGTGCTAACGCGCTTTCGCGGCGAGTTGACAATGCTTGACGGCGGCCGCGGCAGCAGCGCGGGCGGCCCGGCGATCGACGCGGATCTCGACGACGATGATGCGGGCGCCTACTCCGACGAGCCGGCGGCGCGCGCCACTCCGGTCACCCCCTTCCGCGGCGGCGGCGCGCGCCGGAGCACTCGCGACGAACTCGATGACGACATCCCGTTCTAAAGTAGGTCCCGGATTACGGATTGGGGGTCGACACCCTGCTTCGATCGGTCGGCTGGTTGTCACCCCAATTGATCAGGCGGCCGTTTGAGTCGAATCCTCGCCAAGAGTTTTGCCGCTGGCGTTTGTCATTCGCCGGGGCAGGACAGTAGGATGGGTTTAGCCCAGCGAAGCCTATCACGATGACCGGCGACAATGCGACGGGTCTCGCAGCGCTCAACCCATCCGACGAAACTCGATCTGTTGAAATACCGGCTTTCGGGTTCAAAATTGACGTTGGTTTGACGAATCAATCACAGCATTCCGACGACGCAAGGTGTCAGATGGCTGACGAAAGCGGAACGGAGCGTCCCGATCCCGCGACGCAGGTCACCGCCAGTTCGGGCGGGCCGGTGGAGTGGACATCTGATGTGAGAGAGGATTCACCCGTCAACATCGAGTGGGCGACCGTCTTAGGCGGCCTTCCGGACCTGAGTCCCGAGGAGGCGATGGCGTTCTACGCCCGTGTTTCGGAAGCACTGCCGCCGACGCGGATTCGCGGCTTTTATGGCGCAATGGACGGCAGCGACGAACGCGCAGACGACGTCGTACTTTTTTTGTATCGCGATGATCCGAAGCGCCCGGAGATCAAGCTCGTGATGAGCCGCTCCGAAATGGTACAGTTTGCCGACTCGCTGAGCGGCTTGGTGGACCGGTTTCGGCCATGAAGCGTTATGATCCGGACTGGCTGGCCGACGGGCGGCTGGATCGTCGAAAATATCCGCTCTACCTTATCGCCTCGTTTTGGGCATCGGTCGTGGTCTGTCTCATCGGCGTGATTGGGCTCGCGATCAGCGTGGCGGTTGCGAACCGCATATTCACCGCCGCGCTGTTCCTCGTGTTGGCTGCGGGGCTCGGCTTAATGGGCTTGGTGCGCGAAAAGGCCAGGACCGCATCTGTGCGCTGACAATTGCTGTTCAGGCCTTCCAGGGCACTGGACGCCCTTCGCAAGGCAAGGCTTTACGGCACCCTAAGAGATGCGGTTGTTTTGGTGATCGGCGCTGCACTGGTTGTTGTGTCGTCGGTGCTGCCGGCGGCGCAAGAGGTCATTCTTGCCGCCGGCGGCGGGGTCTTGCAGATCACCGGCATTGTGTTCCTGGTTTTGCGCCAGGTGCGCGGCTATCGGACCGGAAGCGAGTCTTAATCTTCGAAGCCGCTCTCACCGGCAAGCCACAAACCAGCCTTCGTGCTATCAATAATGCGCGGGTAACGGCAAACCGGAGGTTTCGATGAGCGATCTGTCTGGACCGCCATTTCGGGCGGATCATGTGGGCAGCTTGTTGCGCCCGGCGGCGCTTTTAAGAGCGCGGGCAGACCATCAGGCGGGAAGGATTTCGGCCGCGGAATTGCGCGGGGTCGAAGACCAGGCGATCCGCGATTCCGCAGAGATGCAGCGTGACATCGGACTGCAGGGTGTCACCGACGGTGAGTTTCGCCGCGGTTCGTGGCACATGGATTTTCTCTATCAGATCGGTGGGGTCACCAAGACCGACCAGACCCTGCGCCTGCCATTCCGCAACGAAAGCGGCTCGGTCGAAGCGGCACTCGGCGCGTTTCGGATATCGGGCAAGCTCACCTTCGAGCGGACGATCTTCGGCGACGATTTCGCCTATTTGAAATCGGTCGCCCCCGCCGGAACGACCGCGAAGCTGACGATACCGTCGCCGTCGATGCTCCATTACCGCGGTGGTCGGGCCGCGATCGACCGGCCCGCCTACGCCGATATGGAGGAATTCTGGCGCGATCTGGCGGCGGTTTACGCCGCAGAGATCCGGCGCCTCCACGCTCTCGGCTGCACTTATCTGCAGCTCGACGACACCAGCCTCGCTTATCTCAACGACCCGGCTCAGCGCGCGTTTGTAACGTCGATCGGCGGCGACGGCGACACCCAGCATCTCACCAACATCAAGGTGATCAACGCCGCACTCGCCGGACGGCCGCCGGGTATGACAATCACGATACATATGTGCCGGGGCAACTATCGTTCGTCGTGGATGGCCGAGGGCGGCTACGACCATGTCGCCGAGGCGTTGTTTGGAGAATTGGCGGTCGACGGCTTTTTTCTCGAATACGACGACGCGCGTTCGGGCGGGTTCGAACCCTTGCGCTTTGTGCCGCGCGGGCCCAAGCGGGTCGTGCTCGGCCTGGTTACCAGCAAGCGGGCGGCACTCGAACACAAAGACGACTTGAAACGGCGGATTGACGAAGCGGCACAAAAAGTACCACTCGAACAGCTGTGCGTCAGTCCGCAATGCGGGTTTTCTTCGACGGTCGAGGGTAATGCGTTGTCGATCGGAGAACAAAACGCCAAGCTCCGCCTCGTCGTCGAAACCGCCCGCGAAGTCTGGGCCTGAAGGAGCACGCGGCGACCCGGGAGCCCACGAAATTCGATCTCGGCGTGATGCCGGCCTCGCCCCCCGCCGGCAGCGCCGCCCCCGGGACGGCCCTCGATTTGCGGACACGTGTCCCGCCGTAACCGCCTTGATGAGCCCCGCCGGTTGACGATGACGGCCGGCGCGCCCAAGCTGGCCACGTTGGCGAAGGGTGAAGGTCTCATGCTGCACTGGTTGTGGGTCATCATCGTTGGTTTCGTGGCGGGTGCGATTGCCAGGCTGTTTATTCATGGACCCGGCGGTTTTATTGTGACGACACTATTGGGCATCGTCGGCGCGATATTTGCGACTTGGCTCGGGCAGCATATCGGCTGGTACCGACCGGGCCAGGGGGCCGGGTTTGTCGGTGCGATCGTCGGCGCGGTGCTGATCCTTGCGATCTATCGCGCAATTTTTCACGGTTCCGCGTGAGCCGCCAGGCGCGGCGTTCCGGCCCGCTTCCGCTGGGCTTGTTTGCAGTGCAAAATGCGGTAACCTGCGGGTGAGACGCCTATATAACACCTAAAGATCGTCGCCGGCCTTCATCGGCCCGGAGGCGATTTTTGGTCTCAACCAACCCTTAGCCGATCGAACCGCCTTGGCCGTTTCCTCGTCCGCCGCCCCGCCTTCCGGACCCGACATCACCGCCGTCACAATCGAAGACGAGATGCGGCGTTCCTACCTCGATTACGCGATGAGCGTGATCGTCGCCAGGGCCTTGCCCGATGTCCGCGACGGCCTGAAGCCGGTCCACCGCCGCATCCTCTATTCGATGAAGGTCAACGGCAACGAGTGGAATCGCGGGTACCGCAAATCAGCACGCATCGTCGGCGACGTCATCGGCAAATACCACCCGCATGGCGAGCTCGCAATCTACGACGCGATGGTGCGCATGGCGCAGGATTTCGCGATGCGCCTGCCGCTGATCGACGGCCAAGGCAATTTCGGCTCGATGGACGGCGAT
>JAFAHP010000321.1 GCA_019237175.1 Alphaproteobacteria bacterium | reverse complement strand
TCGCCCGCCCGGTGGACCCGTTGGCGCACCCACAAGGCCGAGGCAATTGCCTGCCAATGCCATTGGGCGGGCGAACGTGCAGGTCCCTGGGAGCGCGGTAAACCGTCCCCAGATCCCGGCTCGCGGCGCCGGTCCCGGCCAGGTTCGTCCGGGCGGAGCGGAGCGGCCGGGGGGTGGATTGGGCCAGGGCCGTCCGCCCGATGTGCTGCGTCCGAGCGGAGCGCAACGACCGGGAGGCGGACAAGGCGGCCGGCTACCGGCGGCCCAGCGCCCGAGCGCCGGACAGCTTCCGGCCGGCGGACAACGCATCGGGGCCGGACAGTTCCAAGGGGGACAACGCTCAAATCTGGGGCAAGGGCGGTCTCCCTATGCGGGCCAGCGTCCGGCGGGCGCCTTTGGCGGGATGGGGGACGGGGCCCGAGCCAGCCAGTACAGCGCCCGCGGCATGCAGAGCCGCAATTTTCAACAAGGCTCGTTCAGCCGTGCGGGCGGAGGCGGCTTCCAGGCCCGTGGTGGCGGTGGCGGTTTCAGGGCTGGCGGAGGGCGCCGCGCGGACGACGTTGAGGGGAAATTGCCATGAAAGCACGATACCCGATTGCCTTCCCGCTCGTTTTTTGCTTGATAGCGACAGCGGCTGGTGTCGCCGGAGCGGCGGCGCCGTCGCAGATCTCTGCAACGGCGACCGGTCAAACCTTTGGAACCGATGAAGAGGCGGTGGTGGCGCTCGTCGACGCGCTGCGGGTCGTTAAGCCGGGTGCTTTGCAGACCGTGCTCGGCGCGGGCAGCGAGAAGCTGCTGAGCTCCGGCGACAAGTATTCCGACGCGGCGGAGCGGCAGAAATTTCTCACCGCCTATGACGAGCAGCACAAGCTCGTCTCCGCAGAGCCGGGCCGCTTGATCCTCCAGGTCGGGAAAGACGATTGGCCGTTTCCGATCCCGCTGGTGCAGGCGGACGGACGCTGGCATTTCGATTCGCAAGCGGGGGCCCAAGAACTGGTCAACCGGCGGATCGGACGGAATGAGATCGCCGCGATTCGTACCTCGCTCGCTTACGTCGACGCGCAGAAGGATTTCTTTGCTCTGACCGGGCAGACCGGCCACGCAGAATATGCGCAGCGCCTCGCGAGTTCGCCCGGCAAGCACGACGGCTTGTACTGGCCAGCTGTCGAGGGTGAACCAGAAAGCCCCTTGGCCCCGCTAATGGCTCAGGCGCAAGAAGAAGGCTACCCCGGTGAGCGAGTTTCAGGGAAGCCAGTACCTTATCACGGCTATTTATTTCGTATCCTGACAGGCCAGGGCTCGAGCACGGCCGAGGGAGCACGCAATTACATCAGCAGTGGTCGGATGACCAATGGCTTCGCGCTGATTGCCTGGCCTGCGTCATATGGGGCATCCGGGATCATGACTTTCATCGTTAATGAGGACGGTATCGTTTTTCAGAAGGATCTGGGCCCGAACACGGCGGCGATCGCGGCAGCCACGAAACTGTTCGATTCTGATCTGTCCTGGGCGCGCGTTGAAATCGTCAACTGAGCGGACCGCGAAGAGGTCCAGGAGCGGCGGCGACGCCACTGCTACCAGGCGGGCGCTTGGTAGTAGGGCGGGGGATAGCAGTAATACGGCGGGTAATAGCAGGACGGATGAGTCGAGGCCGCTGCGGCACCTGCCGCCGCACCGACCGCGACACCCGCTGCGGCACCCGCGGCAACGCCATAGCCAACGCCTGGGGTAACGACCGTCGTGCCGCCATAATAGGTGCCGCCGCGGTACACTGTGCCCCCGCCGTAGGTGGGAGCGCGATAGGCGGTTCCGCCATAGGGACCGCGCGCAGCGGCGCCGCCATAAGGACCGCGGGCAGCGGCAGCGCCCGAGGGGGTGCGGACGGCCGCCCCACCCATGGGACCGCGATAGGCTGCACCCCCGCGCGGTCCCGTCACCGCTCCCCAGCCGAAAGCCTCGGGCGCTGTTGACAAGGTCAACAGAACACCTATGCAGACGATGGTCAGGCGTTTCATCGCTTGTGTCCTCTCCATTTCGCCGCGTGCCTCGCTACTTTCCGAGTGGGTCTGTTCAGCGTACTATTATCACGATAGAAAGGGAGGAAACATGTCTGGTCGGGCGAAGGTCATCTTGACGATCGCCGGCTTCGCATTGGCGATACCCGTTGCCGCACAACCCCCCTGCCGACGTCGGCGTTCGACGGGAAATATGCGGGCGTGTCCGCCGATGTATCGAAGTACCACAGCAGTGGCGAGCGCTGCCCGAGAGAACACGTGCCGGACACACTGACGATCACGAATGGCGCCGTCCATTCGGCGGCAAGGGACCGGTGGACAGGAACGGTCGGCCCGCAAGGCACCGTGACACTGCGGAACAGGCGCGCGATGCGGGTCGACGCACAGATCGACCCGCAAGGCACCATTAGCGGCCAGTATGGGGGTCACGCCTGCATCGTGAAATTTGTCTGGCGCAAGCAGCCGGGATCAGCCGCGCTTCCATCCGCCAAGCGGCGCACGACCGAGAAAGCTATTTTCGCGCGAGCGGTTGAAGGATCTCGATCAACTCGCCGTGCGCGGGGCTTGTTTGGTTGCGGAACTCGTCGATCGAATGTGTGTCCATCAGCCGGCTTAGCCGCAGAAGCTCGCGGATTCGCTGTCGCCGATTGAGCTGCAGCTCGGTTGGGCGGGAGGTGAAGAACAGCCGCCGCAGCTCGCCGGGACCGAACAGGTGACTGACTTCGGACGCGATCACATAAATCAGGAACAAAACGAAGATCCACAGAGAAATGGCCGAAAACCGATGCCATGAAAAGGTTGTTCGCAGATATGGAAAGAAATCGCCCGGTGGATTGCGCTCGATTAATGAGAAGTGCACAAAACGCTCGAGCAGGCGCGCGAAAAACACAATAACCCAGTAAAAGGCTGTCTTGTACAGGATCGGCTGGATCAATGGAGCCCGATCGTAGCGTCTCAGATATGGCATCGCATTGGCGACCAACACCGCCTTGCCCACAACGAGTGCCGCAACCGTGGCAAGCATGAAATTGCTAACCGCGATGGCATAATCGGCGAGGAGGAGGTTTGTCGTAAACACGATGAAGTTGAAGCCGACAAAAAAGAACAGCGTTGGCGGCACCGCCTCGCGCGCCTCGTGCAGAATCCGCGCGCCGATGCGGCGTGCAATTCCCGAAGGTTTCTTGAGGGAAACGTCGATTGCGGGATGGTGATCGTCGAGCAAGGCAGGTTGGGTCCTCATGCGCTCTCTCCTGGGCAACGGCATTCACTGGGCAGCTATCGGCACGCCGCGCCGACCAGTTTACATTACCTCAATGCTGAACACGTTGTAGTGCCAGGAAGGGTGATCGATGAAGAGGCCATTATCAACAAGGTCGATGCCGTCGCGATCGTAAACCTCGGTCCCCATCATATCGGCCAGGCGTATCCGCTTGCCGCGAAATTCCGGGAATGACAGCCGCAGGCGGCATTGCCCTTGATTCGCAGCGTAATTGACGACGACAACATAGCGACTGCCGTCCGCGCCGGCCCAGGCATAGGCGACAAAGCCGTCCGAGGTCCAATTGTCAGGCCAGGCCCGCTGCGGTTCTATCGGCGACCAGGCGCCATCGCGAAAAGCCGTTCGCTTCAGTACGGCCAATAATTTTTCATAAAAGGCGGCGATCTCCGCGTTTGTCGGCTCGACCGGACCGCGACAGAGATGTGTTGGCACTCGGACCTGCGCCCCCTCGAACTGGCCCTGGTAGAAGAAGCGCAGACCGGGCGACAGGAACGTGATTACGGCTGCCGCTTGGTGCTGTGGCCAAGGAAATTCTGAAGCGGCGCGCGGCTCGTCGTGGTTTTCGAGAAAGCGGGCGAGCTTGTCCTGGTAATCGAGGTCGGCGAGCAGGTGGCCGCGGATCGGCCCGGCGTGGCCCTCTCTCAAGCGGTCGTAGAGCCGCTTGTCGTAGCAATATTGGAAACCCTGCTGCTGCAAGGTCCATTCGAGGTCCCAATAAACCTCGGCCATAAAGGTGAAATCGGGACATTTCTTGTGCACCGCCGCCGTGGCGTTTGGCCAGAATGGCTCTGGCGTCAATCCCCAGGTGCGCTGGAAAATCTCGGGCAGCAGCAGCATCGCCATGTCGCAGCGCACGCCGTCGCATTTGCCGGCGATCGCGACCAGCTCGTCGCTCCGCGCCGACTGCAATTCGGGATTGGTGTAATTGAGCTGCAAGGTGTCGGGCCAACCGGGAAAATTGGGATCACGGCCATAGGCTAATATTCTAGGCCCGCGGTCGGTCTCGACCCGCAGATAATTTTGCGGCGCATCGGCTGACGCCTTTTCGCTGCCTTCGACGTAGTAGTCGGGGTGGGTCTTCACCCACAGATGGTCGGGCGCCGTATGGTTCGGCACGAAGTCAAGCATCAGCTTGACGCCATGCCTAGCCAGCTTTTGGCGGAATTGCGCCAACGCCCGCTCTCCGCCCAGCACTTCGCTGACGGTGTAGGCGGTGATCGCGAAGCCCGAGCCGCAGATGTCATCCTCGGTCAGATCGGGCAGCACGGTCTTGAATTCGGCGCCCCATTGCGGGTTGCCGCGCGACACGGCGCGACCCGCGGCCCCGGTCCGCCACACGCTCAGCAGCCAGATCCAGTCGAAGCCTCGTTCGGCTAAGCCGTCGATCGTCGCGTCGTCGATGTCCGCCAGAGTGATCCGTTGGCTGGCTTCGCGGGACAAACGCTCGAGCCAGACACGGGTGTTGATCTGATAGAGCGACGGATAGCGCGGTTCCGGTGCCATTGTTGTCCTCGCCTACGCCGCTTCTATCTCGGTGGGCCGAAGGCTGAAGCTCGCCCCGCAGCCAACAAGGCTTGCGGGTCGAGCTTGCCGATGATCTCGATCAGCAGGGCGACAACGCCGGTCCAACCCGTCTGGTGGCTGGCGCCGAGGCCGGCACCGTTGTCGCCATGGAAATATTCGTAGAACAACAGATTGTCGCGCCACTTGGGATCATTTTGGAATTTCTCGGAGCCGCCGAACACAGGCCGCCGGCCGGATACGTCGCGCAGGAAGATCCGGGTCAGGCGATTGGCGATCTCGCGCGCGACCTCGAACAAATTCATCAGCTCGCCCGAGCCTGTCGGACACTCGATCTTGAAGTTGTCGCCATAGTAAGAAAAATAATGCAGCAGGGCGCGGATGATCAGCGCATTGACCGGCATCCAGATCGGCCCGCGCCAGTTCGAGTTGCCGCCGAACATGCCACTATCGGATTCCGCCGGCAGATAGCTGACTCGAAATTCCTGACCGCCCGCGTTAAAAACATAAGGATACTCGGCGTGGTAGCGGGACAACGACCGGATCCCGTAGGGGCTCAGGAATTCGTTCTCGTCGAGCATCCGGGTCAGGATCCGGCGCAGCCGCTCCGGGTTGACGAGAGCAAGGATGCCGCGCTCTGCAACGCCGAGATGGCCCGGCCCGGTGGGATGGATCGATTCGAGAAGCTCCGGCATGCGTCTGACGCGCTCGCCGAGCGTTGCGGTCAGCCGCGGCAGCCTATCGCGCTGCCATTTGTCAATGGCTGTTGTCGCGCAAATCGGCAGTAACCCGACCATCGACCGCACCTTGAGCCGCATCGCGTTTCCGTCAGGCAAGCGAAGCACGTCGTAATAAAAGCCGTCCTCCTCGTCCCACATCCCGCCCGGACCGATTCCGTTCATTGCGTGGGCGATCAGCAGAAACTCCATGACGTAGTTCGAGGCCAGCTCCTCATAAGTCGAGTCGTGGGCCGCAAGCTCGCAGGCGATTTCGAGCATGTTCTGGCAGAACAGCGCGACCCACCCGGTGCCGTCGGCCTGTTCCAGATAGCCGCCGGTGGGCAGTGGTGCGCTGCGATCGAAGACCCCAATGTTGTCGAGCCCGAGAAATCCCCCTTCAAAAAGGCTCCGGCCAAAACGGTCCTTGCGGTTCAACCACCAGCCGAAATTCGAGCTGAGCTTGCCGAAGACCAGCTTCAGGAAATCGATGTCGGTTTCGTGGTGCAGCGCTTGCTCCATCCGATAGAGAAAGATCGCCGCCCAGGCCTGTACCGGCGGGTTGACATCGCTGAAGTTCCACTCATAGGCCGGGATCTGCCCGGTCGGATGAAGGTAGGCTTGACGCAGCAGCAGATCGAGCTGTTCCTTGGCGAATTCCGTGTCGATGGTCGACAGGGCGAGAGTGTGAAAGGCGAGGTCCCAGGCGGCGAACCAGGGATATTCCCATTTGTCCGGCATCGAGATCACATGATCGCTGGTCATGTGGAACCACTCGCGGTTGCGCACCTGACGGGGTGTCGGCCGCATCGGATCGGCACCTTGCTCCTCGAGCCATTTGTCGACATCGAGAAAGAAATACTGCTTGCTCCACAGCATCCCCGCCAATGCCTGCCGCATTACATTGGAATCGTCCTCCCCGACACGGGCCGGAATCAGCCGCCGATGCTGGCGTTGTTTTAGTGATGGATGAAATTCTCCGAGGCTCGGACTTTGGCAAACAGAATCACCCTCGCAGCGTGGCGAGCGGGACACAACCCAGCATTGTACCGGATGCGGACGCTTTGCTGCTCCTGCAGCATCAGCAGCAAAAATCTCGCAAAGGTTGCAGCAGCGATGGACCCTGGGAAGGATCCGTTGCCAAGGGATCGGCTCTTTAACCGACAGGGTCCGCCACTTGGTCGGCGCCGGCTTCGGCAAGCAGAAGAACGACGGAGCGCGGCTGAACCAGACAGGTTGAGCCTTGCAGAGTTGGAGCGTTG
>JAFAHP010000202.1 GCA_019237175.1 Alphaproteobacteria bacterium | reverse complement strand
GTAGACCGCGATCAGATAACGCGGCAGCCATACCGAAAGCGCCACATAGCCGCCAAAGGCGAAAAAGTAATAAAGGCCAAAGCGCCAAACCCGCAGCCGGCGCAACGGCTCGATCTGCCTTGTCAGAAGTGCCGCCCGCTCGCCCGCTGCGCGTCGCGCCGTCTGCTTGGGATCTTCAGCCGAGCCGAGCCAGAAGACCGCAGCGGCGCACAGCAGCAACAGCGCCCACAGGCGAGCCACGCCTTGCCAGCCATAAGCGAGCATCACCCAAGGAGCACCAAGCTTGGTGATCGCCGAGCCGGCATTGCCCGCGCCCAGAATTCCGAGCGCCGTGCCGTGCCGTTCTTTTGGATACCACCGGGTGATGTACGACAATCCGACGGCGGAGCAGCCCCCGGCAACGCCGGTACCGAACCCCGCCGCGAGGATCGTTGGCACCGTGGTGGCGTCGGCGACGAACCAGGTCGCGACCGCCGCGATGATCATCACACCCAAAAAAAGCCGCCTTCCGCCATGCCGGTCCGCCCAGATGCCAAGTATCACTCGCATCAGCGAGCCCGACAGGAACGGCGCGCCGACGAGCAATCCGAACTCTGTGTCCGACAAGCCGTACTGGCGCTGGATCTCGACACCGATGATCGCGAAAATCGTCCAGATCGCGAAGCAGCCGATATAACCGAGCGTGGTGACCACCAGGATCCGCCGGCGTACTCGCTCAAAGGCGGCAACGAGGTGCGGGGCCTCTCGAGGAGGCACGAGCTGGGCGGATTGGTTCACGCGAGCTTCAGTACAGCCGTCCAGACTGCATCGCGAATTGCTCGACGACCGGGCCCAGCGACAAAGACGGCAGGAAAGTCAGACCGCCGACGACGACAATGACGCCGATCAGAAACAGCACGAACAAGAGGCTGTTGGTCGGCAAGGTTCCGGCCGAGCGCGGCACGATCTGTTTGACGGCGAGCGACCCGGCGATCGCCAGCACCGGCACGATCACCAGATAGCGGCCGACGAACATCGCCAGGGCCAGTGTCAGGTTGTAAAACGGCGTGTTGGCGGTGAGCCCGGCAAAGGCGCTGCCGTTGGTCATCGCCCCGGAGGTGAAAGCGTAGAGCATCTCGGAGAAGCCGTGCGGGCCGCTATTGCCCAAACCCGCGAGTCCGGCCGAGACGACGCTCGCCACCGCCGTCAGTGCCAGAATGGCGAGCGGGATGACGAGAATTGCCAGCATCGTCATCTTGACTTCGGTGGCGGCGATCTTTTTGCCGACATACTCGGGGGTGCGCCCGATCATCAGCCCGGCAATGAAGACCGCAACGATCGCAAAGAGCAGGATACCGAAAAGGCCGGAACCCGGAGCGCCGATGATGACCTCGTCGAGCATCATGTTTGCCATCAGCACCCCGCCACCAATTGGCGTGAAACTGTCGAGCATCGCATTGACGGCGCCGTCCGAAGTGTCGGTGGCCACCGTGGCGAACAACGACGACATCCCGGGGCCAAAACGGACCTCTTTGCCTTCCATGTTGCCGCCAGCCTGCAAGTCGCCAGCCCTCTGGTCGATTGCGAAAGGTGCGAAGGCAGGGTTGCCGTGGGCCTCGGCTGCGTAGACCGCGGCAACCCCGACGATGTAGAGGACCGCCATCGCGGCGAGCAACGCCCAGCCGTGGCTCTCGTGGCCGATCATCCGGCCAAAGGTGTTGGTCAGGGCGGCGCCGATTACAAACATCAGCACCATCTCGATCAGGTTGGAGGCGGCCGTCGGGTTCTCGAACGGATGCGCTGAATTGACGTTGAAAAAGCCGCCGCCGTCGCCGCTCATCAATTTGATGGCTTCTTGCGAGGCGACCGGGCCGCGGGCGATCAGCTGCTGGCCGCCATCGAGCGTCGCAGCGCCGATGCTGCTGCCCAAGGTCTGCGGTACGCCCTGCCAGACGAGGAACACCGCCGCGGTTATCGCGATCGGCAACAGCACATAAAGCAAGGCTCGGGTCATATCGACCCAGAAATTGCCGATGGTCGCAAACCGTCGGCGCGCAAAGCCGCGGATCAACGCGATCGCGACGGCGACGCCGGTGGTCGCGGACAGAAACGACTGAAC
>JAFAHP010000123.1 GCA_019237175.1 Alphaproteobacteria bacterium | reverse complement strand
ATGATGCCGACCAGTGTGCCGACGGTTCCGCCAACGACCGAACCCGCAGCGAGCGGAACAAAGATCTTCAGAAACCCCTTGATCAGCACCTGGCGGTCCATGCCGAAGATGCTGCCAACGATGATCGAGGCGATGAAGAGATAGAGGAAATTTGAGGCCTTGGTGAACTCGCCGATGGCCTTCACCATCCCGTCTGGGAGGAGGTGCGCGTACACCAGGTAGGACGGCACAAAGGTTGCAAAAATTGCCGCCGCGCCGATGTTGCGGATGACCGGGAGCCGTTTGCCGATTTCGGCGCAGCCAAATCCGCCAAGGGCGAGGACGACGATCATCGTCGGCAGATCGCTCGCGAGTTTCTCGTCACTCAGGATGAAGAACGTGACGAGGGCGGCGAGCAGAACATAGACCGGCAGCGGCACGATGCCGATGCGGAACTCGACCAGTTTCCACCAGCGCTGCGGCCAAAAACGAGCGGAGGGGCCCCCGACTACCGCTGAGTCCGTCATCTTTGGTTTCCTTTCCCAAATTTCAGGCCACGAAACCGGTACTCCCGGCCTGCACGCGCATGTCTGTTGAAGATTGTACTCGGGGCGACAGCATACGGTTCGATCAGAAATGGTGCCAAGACGTCGGGAGGGTAGATGTCCCTCCTCGGTGCTGTGATGCCTATGCCGGCGAAGCCCGGCTCCGGATACTTGCAAAATGTCCAACCCTCCGGGCAGTGGTCGCCGATAGCGTTGGGCCCGTTCAGCGGGGCCCTTGCACTATGCGCCGGTCGAAACTGCCCAGATGCCCCGCTGCCGAGCGACACCCACACCACACACCCTGGCTGTCGATGTCGGCGCCGCGCGGTCCAAAGCCCGGCTATGGGACATTGTAGATTTCGGCAAGCGCGGTCGCCGGCGGGTTTGGCAGCCGCGCTATCAGCTGGCCTCACCGGCCTCTCGCAGCTACAACAATTCCCGTCGCGCTTCCGCTGCGAGTGCGGGTAGAGGGGCTCGTGGTATCCCCTACGATATCGCTACGCGAGCCGTTCGAGAGGCCAGCCTGCTGGCCAACATCAACGCCGAGCAGAGCCGGCGCCGGCAGGCCGAAGCCCCATCCGCGGCGCAATGCCGGAAAACTAGGTCGGGCCCCGGCAGACGTCGCCACGCGCCATGACGAAGGCCACGCGCTCGAGCACAGACACGTCGTCGAGCGGGCTTGAATCCAACGCGATGACATCCGCCGATTTGCCCGGCGCGATCGTTCCAATTTCGTCGGCAAGGTCGAGCAGCTTGGCGGCATTGACCGTCGCCGTCTTGATCGCTTCGCGGGAGCGCATACCCGCCTCGACAAGGAAGCCGAACTCGCGTGCGTTCTGTCCGTGAGGCCCCACCCCCATGTCCGTGCCGAACGCGATCGTCACGCCGGCCTTGTGTGACCGGGCGAGAGCCTCCTTGATCTTAACGCCGACGATTATCGCCTTTTCGATTTGCGCCGGCGTCAACATGCCGTCGCGCTGCGCCATCTCCAAAACAGTGACGCCGGCAATGATCGTAGGCACATGGAAAGCGCCTTTGGCGATGAACAGCTCGAGCGAGCGGGCGTCGAGAAAGCTTCCATGCTCGATTGAATCGACCCCAGCTTCCAGCGCCGCATTGATGCCGGCCGCGCCATGCGCATGTGCGGCAACCCGCCGGCCCAAGCGATGTGCCGTTTCGATGATCGAGCGGATTTCGTCGTCAGTGAATTGCTGGTCGAGTCCGGCCTTGATGTCGGAGAGCACGCCACCGGTCGCAACAAACTTGATCGCATCCGCGCCATGGCTGACCTGGCGGCGCACGGCGCGGCGACATTCGTCGACGCCGTCGCAAATTCCCGAAGTTGATTGCACGCAAGCGCAAACATCATGGCGATAGCCATAGGTTTGGCCATGACCGCCGGTCGGCGAGAGAATGGCGCCGACGCAAAGAATTCGCGGTCCCGCGACCTTCCACTCGGCAATGGCGGCCCGCAATGCGAAAATAATATCGGGATTACCGGCAGCGCCGACGTCGCGCACGGTAGTGAAACCGGCGGCCAAAGTGACGGACGCGTGGTGCGCCGCATCAAAGCCGACCTTGGGATCGGAATCTTCGACCTTGCGCAATCGGTATTCCCGGTCGAGCTGCGACGTCAGGTGCACATGGCAATCGATGAGCCCGGGAAGGACGAATTTCTTGCGGAGGTCAATGACCTCGCTGCCCGCAGGCGGATCGATGAAACCGTCCGACACCGCTTTGATCCGCTCGCCTTCGATCAGAATGCTCTGCTCCGACTTGGGCTGTGTGTCCGGATCCGCGAGCAAAAGGCCGGCGTGAATAACCTTTGTCTTCGCGGACCCGGTCGAATTCTTTCCCATGCTCTTTTCCGTCCGAAATGGAGATCCGGGGGCTCGCCTCGTCAATCGGCGAGCGGGTTGGGGCGGAACTGGAAGTGGAAGGCGATCGGCACCGTGCCCTTGCCGCCTTCCTTGAGCCTCGGTACGCGGTCGCCGCTCGTTGTCCACACCCCGCGCCCTTTCCATCCGGCATTGAAGTCGTCGATGCGCCCGTCCATGCCCTTGGCATAAAAGCTCAGCGGGTAGGGAACGCGCAGAACCACCCATTTCCCATCCACCAGCGCCAGCAACGCGTCGTTTTCATTACCGGTCGAGATCGGCACGTCAGGCCCAAGCCCC